>NZ_JABKCA010000014.1 GCF_013166655.1 Lentimicrobium sp. L6 | reverse complement strand
AACACATATATTTGAACCTAAATTAAAATAGTCCGATTAATAGGGGGCTAGACCACCGATAGTTCTGATCCGTATGACCATGAGTAGAAATGTAAATATTTATTTGCTTCACCCCCTTCGAGTGCAGGAGTTATCAATAAAAGATTTGCTTCTAAATCATTAACATTTACAAGTTTAACACATTTAGAATTGTCAACTCCTTGAGTATTATAAGATCTAACGTTAGCATAGGTATCGCTGGAAGCAACAATTTTATACCAATAATTTGGTATTTCGGGTTCAACACAAGATTCAAAATCTTCAAAAAAGGGCATGCTCACAGCCACATTTGATAAAGATTTGATCCCTTCTGTTTGGATTCCTATAGGGGATTGATTGATAGCTCCCTGGCTAAAAGCACCATAAGAGATTATTATAAAAAGCATTGATAGTAAATTGTTTTTCATGATTTTAAGTTTAAAAATTTCATTTTTGCTGATCGAATTTATTTGATGACAAGCTAGTTTCTTCCTTTTTCATTTCAATAGTATCTATTATTTTCTTTAAGGCTTTATTCTGAATTCTTTTCTTTTCAATAAAGCGATTGAATTCTTCTAACTCATCAAATTTTTCTTTTTCATCCTCTGATGACGATTTCTTTTTTGCCATTTACGTAGTTTGGTTTTTACTGTTGATGCAAATATGATAAGGAATATGCTATGGAAAAAACATAACGCTCATACAAAACAATAACAAGGTATATTTGAGCCCATTACAAAAACAATATGATCAAGAAAACCACCATAACAAAAACCATACAGGCTTCATTTTATAGTTGGTTTATAAGGTTTTGGGAATTTCCTCAAGAATTTATGATCGATATTTTTGAATATAAAATCAATACTATAGAGGCTTTTTGATAGAAGCAGGAATGGTATTGATCCAACAAATTATGAAGCTATACCTGCGAAAGGAAGGTAATAAGGTTAACAGATGTGTTGGCGATGCCCAGTTTTTTTCGTAGGCGAGTTCGTGCCATTTCAATTGTGCTTGCTCGTTGCCCTGTTAATTCGGATATTTCTTTGGTAGACATATTTAACCTCAGAAAAGCACATATTTTTTGTTCATTGGGCGATAAATCAGGAAAGCGCTTTAGCAATTTCTCGTAAAATGCACTATGAACTTGTTTAAATCTGAGTTCAAACTCATCCCAAACATCATCTTCGGTTGATTTCTGCAATTCTTCAGCTATTTTTATAATAGCCAATTTGGTTTCATCTTTCACGGCCTTTTCTCGAATTTTCAAAAGATTATCTGCCATGTCAGATAGAATCTCATTCTTACGCATTAAGCTCATTACATTGGAAGTGAGTTCTTTGTTTTTTAAGTGTATTTCTGCCTCAAGTTTTTGCCGTTCAATTTTTTCTAATCGGCGTCTGTTAAACAGAACAACAATCCACAACACAAGCACAAAAAGGAGGATGGTTCCAATAATGATATAAAAGAAAACTTGTTTTTGCCTAATGTTCTTTTCTTCTTGTATTAATTTTTCATGTTCATAGAGCAATTCTAGTTTTGATAGCTTGGTAATACTGTTTTCTATATTTAGACTATCCTTCGTTTGAAACTCTTTTAAACTATATTTATAGGCATTGCTAGAGTCCCCTTTAGATATATATATAGTATGCAACCTTTGTGCGGCTTCATAGATATATTGTTTTAAATGACCTTTTTCAGCTATTTCAATAGCTTTGGAAGCATATACCAAACTCATTTCCTCATCTGAAATTTCAGAATAATAAGCAGAGATACTGGTATAGGTCACTGCAAGTTTAGGAGTATTATTTAGTTCCAAAAAAAGAGCTTCAGCCTTTCTATAATAGTGAAATGAAGAATCATATTGGTCTTCAATTAGATTAATATAACCCAGATTGGCATAATTTATTCCCAACCATAATTGGTGGCCTATTTTTTTATTGATCTTTATGGCTTCTTTAATATAAGTTCTAAAACTTTCGAACTCTCCCATATTAGAATACACCACAGCTACATTATTGAGGCCCCTTGAAATACCAATTAAATCATTTATTTCACGAGCAACCTTTAAAGATTGCAAATCATATTCCAATGCTTTTTCCGTATTCCCCAATGCTGAATATAGAAAACCTATATGGCCCAAAACCTTAACCATGCCTTTCACATTGTTTTGTTCTTCAAATATGGCAAGAGCTTGATAGTTTAAAGCGGATGGCTTTTCATATTCACCTAATTCAGTATAGTTTTTCGACAATAGTAATAATGACTCCGCATATTCATTATCTAAACTCATATTTTCAGCTAAGTCCCGAGCCTTTAAAGCAAACTCAGTGGACAACACAAGCTCTGTCATACTTAAATAAATCTCACTTAGTTGTAAATAGGCTCTCAATTTAAATTGGGGTTGCCTATTGAGTTCAGCAATTTCAAGAATTTGTTCGGAGTAATCTAGAGCTTGCTCTGGGTTATAAGTTAACAGAATATTAGACAGCTCAGTTAAAATGGTTATTTTAACTTGGGGATCATTTTTTTGATCTAATACCATTTCCAGACTATCAATATTATAAAATGATTGTGCCCATGAAAGACTCCAAAAAATGACCATTAAGCTTATCAGAAATATCCTTCTCATTTATATTTTATTATTCTCAACAAAGATAGTAATTTCATGAATAGCATAGTACAGAGTAATCTTAGAGCTCTATTTCAAATAATTAATTTTCAACAAACAACAACACACTAAGTCATTGATAATATATACAATAGGCATTCTATCTCCTTTACTGAAACCATGAAGTGTTTATACCTGACTTTTACCTTAGAGGATGGTATATTTGTATTCGAGGACTATATTTTCACTACAGAATATCATCCATTAATGTGGTTTTTTTGGTTAGGATGAAGCAGCAGTGATATTAGGTTGGCAATTTATAAATATAGAGTTAATAAATACAGCGCAAACGCATACTTTTTATTTGTCCACAGATTTATACAAACCGAAGCCAAGCAAGCTCACTGAAATTAATTGACACCGATTACAAACAGAGTTCAGCAATGCTCTACTCTGTTTGTAAAAATAATCCGTGAAATTGGTGAAATTAGCGGACATTTTTTCTGTTTTCAAATTAATCGTTAATTTTTTAACTAGACCTGAAAGTATGTGTTTACCCTGTTAATAAATAGACTTTATTTTTTTTGAATTCTATTTTGGTGTATTTTCGTAAGCTAACTTTATTAAAGATACCCACATAATAGGATTCCGAGGGTAAGGATAATAGTAAAAAAATAGACTATGAGAATTTGTTTTTTAATGTACCCATGGGAAAGTATGACAAAAGGTGACTCAACACTTCGAATGATACACGAATGTGTTAAAAGAGGTCATACTGTAGCAACGACCACTCCAGAAAGATTAGGAATACGTGAAAGTGTTACCATGGCCAATTGTGAGGTTTTTAAAAAGGATCAAAAGGTTTCTTCTAGTATCAATTCGTTTAGAAATAATGTGGAAAAATATTGGAAAAACCTTCCTTTAGCAGGCTTCGATGTGGTTTTTATGAGGGCCAATCCTCCTCTGGATCCTATTTTGTTAAATTTTCTCGATTCTATTAAAGACGATGTGTTTGTAATGAATGCCGTTAGAGGTTTAAGGGAAGCAAATAACAAAATATATACCGCTGCTTATTATGATCCTGAACATGATTTTATCCCCGTTACCCATGTTTCGAAAGATGTGGCCTATTTAAAACAAATTATCGACGAATCTGATCAAGAACAAATGATCATGAAACCTCTGGATGGATATGGAGGTAGAGGTGTTATTATCATTGAAAAATCAGCTACAAATAACATAAAATCCTTATTAGATTTCTATGTTAACCACAGTAGCCGCGATGGGAAATCACAATATGTGATTCTTCAGGAATATATACCAGGTGCAGAAAAAGGTGATGTAAGAGTGTTTATGCTAAATGGAGAACCTGTTGGTGCGCTAAAAAGAATTCCTTCCACTGGAGATATTCGCTCGAATATATCGGCAGGAGGAAGTATTGCCAAGCATAAACTCACCAAACAAGAGCTTAAATTGTGTAGAACAATTGGTGAGAAACTTGTTCGTGACGGTTTGTTTTTTGCCGGCCTTGATTTAATAGGAGGTAAATTAATCGAAGTAAATGTAATGAGTCCGGGGGCTATTACCGAATTCAATAGGCTCAATAAAACAAAACTTCAGGTTAAAATAATTAATTTTATTGAAAAGGTTGTTCAAGAGCGCAAAAAAGCAGCTGAACGAATAAATAAATAGGATTTAATAATGATTGATTAAGTTGTTTTTATGACGATAAAAGAAATGGTCACTTCTATAAAAAGTGGTAGAACATTCCAGGCTACTGCTGAGGATGGTTCGTTTACCATAAAAATAGACCGATATGTGCCTTACGTATGCACAGCTATTCATAATGGTAGTCATGTAAGACATGAGCTGTTACATAAAATGGCCCTCGATGAATACGAAAGATGGTATGAAGAAGATCCTCATACCGCTGATTTTATAGCTTCAATGCCCATTACTTTGATTGGAAACGATTCTAGATTTGAATATGAATTAAATAGAAAAGATCCGATTTATGAAGAGGCTTGGGGAAAAAAAATATGGAAAAAACCCCTAACCAAAAAAGAGGCCAATATTAGTAAACAAAAACATGCCAATTACTATAGGGTTACACATGCCCTAATCGAAAAATTAGAAAGCATGTTTGGGGCTTCATTGGTATATGACGTTCATTCCTACAATCATAAAAGATGGGATAGAGCAGTTCCTGTTTTTAATATTGGTGCTGAATGTGTTGACCTTAAAAAATATGCCGGCTTTGTTGAAAATTGGCGAAAAGAACTTGGAGAAATTCAGCTAAAAGGAATTCATGTTAAATCTAAAATTAACGATGTGTTCTATGGGAGAGGTTATAATTTGGAATATATCACTACAAATTTCAAAAACACCCTGGTTTTAGCTACGGAAATCAGTAAAATTTATTGTGACGAAGAAACAGGTGAAATATATCCTCAGATTATAAAGAACATCCAAACGAATTTTAAAAAGGCCATCCTTAATAATGCCAGTTATTTTGTTAATGAGTTAACTAACTGGAAGTTTACAGATAAAAATATGCTATTAGATAATTCTATGAACAAGAATGTTCAGAAAATCGACAAGCAACTTTTTAAACTTCTTAAAAACTTTGAATTACTCACCTATGTAAATCCGACAAATGTAAAATCAGAAAAGGAGAGGTTTTTCAAAAGCAAGTTCACTGTTAATCCTGTTTTTAAGTATAAACCCATAAAAATTAATCCCTACGAGCTAAGAAAGCAATTGCATTTAATCGATACTAAAAAGATTGAAGACATCAGTATTCGCAATCTATACGAAGCGGTGATTACGGCTAGTATCGACAAAATTAATTTATTGGCATCCTTAGGAACAGAGCAGTTTTTGTATAACTCATTGCGGTATTTTGGAAGACCAGATAGTAATGACATAAGGAATGCTGAGTATATCCTCTTATTACCCGACATAAAAGGAGAAGCAAAGAAGTTGCAACAATTTGGTGTTGACGAAGCAAAAAAACTTTTTGAGGAAACATTTGAAAAGTATGGATTTAAAGGAAATATTAGAGTAGACAAAAGTGGCATATCTTCTGTCCTAGTCCTAAATTCAACCAAAACTGTAGTTCTAAAGGAGGGTTCAAGATTTTCAAAAGTAGAATTACAATATTTAGCTGAACATGAAATTGGTGTCCATATGCTAACCACCATGAACGCCTCCCTCGATAAATTGAAAATATTTAGTATTGGCCTTCCTGTCAATACCCTTACCGGCGAAGGCATGGCCGTGCTATCGGAATATCTATCTGGAAATTTCACTATGAAAAGATTCCGAGAATTAGCACTTAGAGTTATTGCCGTGGACAATATGTGTAATGGTGCCGATTTTAAAACAGGTTTCTCCATTCTAGTAAATGACTATAATGTAAACAAAGAATCTGCTTATAAAATAATAACAAGAGTATATAGA
Source organism: Lentimicrobium sp. L6 (assembly GCF_013166655.1). Lineage (NCBI taxonomy): Bacteria > Pseudomonadati > Bacteroidota > Bacteroidia > Bacteroidales > Lentimicrobiaceae > Lentimicrobium > Lentimicrobium sp. L6. The sequence continues at coordinate 69,750 of NZ_JABKCA010000014.1, read as the reverse complement.
GGTGGAGGGTTTACCAAAGACTACCTATACTTAAATGGTTTTTCTAAGCTCTTTAAATTTTGGCAAGATGGGAACGATCTCACTCCGCTTTTGGTTGGAAAAACTTCCATAGGTTTTTATAATACCATTGTAGAAATGATGGATAGAAATATTGTGGAGAAACCTAAGTATATAACAGAGAGCTTTGAACACCCTAAAACTGAGGACAACAATGCCTTATTTGAATATATCTTAAGTGGATTGAAATAAAATGAAATGCTTTGATAGAATAAAAAACAGGCTAGTAAACCTAAATGAGTCTGTTAGCCTATTTTTATGACTTGATATTCTAAAGGTATTAAACCTTCTCTAATACCACAGCAATTCCTTGTCCCACACCAATACACATAGTACATAGCGCATATTTGGCATCGGTGTTAATGAGTTGGTAATAGGCACTGGTTACTATTCTCATGCCACTCATTCCCAGAGGATGGCCTAAAGCAATAGCACCTCCAAGAGGATTGATTCTAGCATCATCATCAGCTAAGCCTAGTTCACGAGTACAACCAAGTGATTGAGCAGCAAAAGCTTCATTCAACTCTATGATATCCATATCATCTAAACTCAAACCCGTTAACTTCAATACTTTTCGTGTTGCTGGTACCGGGCCCATTCCCATAATTCTAGGTAAAACTCCAGCCGTAGCCATCCCCAAAATCTTAACTTTGGAATTTAATCCATATTTCTTTACCGCTTCTTCCGAAGCCAAAAGCATGGCACCTGCTCCATCATTAATTCCAGAAGCATTTCCTGCTGTAATGCAACCATTTGTGCCTGTTAGAGCTTTTAAACTGGCAAGCTTCTCAAGGGTTGATGGTCTTGGATGCTCATCAGCTGAAAATATAATTGGATCTTTTTTGCGTTGCGGAATCTCAACAGAAATAATTTCACGGGCTAAGCTCCCATTTTCTTGAGCTTTTTGAGCCTTATCCTGACTCCATTTAGCAAATTTATCCTGATCCTCTCGGTTGATATTAAAATCATCTGCGATGTTCTGAGCCGTCATCATCATACCTTCGGTACCATATAATTGGTCCAGCTTTTTATTGATGAATCTCCATCCCATGGTAGTATCCTCAAGCTTTTGACTACGACCATAAGGTCCTTCAGCTTTTCCAATAACAAAAGGAGCTCTCGACATGCTTTCTACTCCGCCAGCAATAATCAATTCTGCCTCTCCTGCTTTAATAGCTCTGGCACCGCTTCCTATGGCATCCATTCCTGAACCACAAAGTCTGTTTATGGTATTAGCAGGAACTGTTTCTGGTAAGCCAGACAAAAGAGAGGCCATGCGCCCTACATTTCTATTGTCTTCACCAGCTTGATTGGCACAACCCATTAAAACATCATCAATAGCTGTCCAATCCATTTCTGGGTTTCTATCCATTAAGGTTTTTAGCGGAATAGCAGCCAAATCATCTGCTCTTAATGAAGCTAAGGAGCCTCCGTATCTACCAACAGGAGTTCTGATGGCATCGCATATATATACGTTTTTCATAGTTTTTTATATTTTGTACGAAGCTTGAAGTACGAAGCACGAAGTAAAAAGAGAACTATTTCTCATTCTCCATGCTTCGAACTTCTAGCTTCAAGCTTCTCTACTTGGCAAAGCTGTGAATCTCCGCTTTAAATATTTTAAACCCTTTCAATAAACTTTCTGTAAGTATATCCACTTCTTTTTGAGTGATGGTAGTAGCCAGCATACAAGCAAAAGTATTGATCATAATGATGTCTTCATGAAGGAAGAGGTAATCGAGAAAATCTACGATGAGTTTTCTTTCTTCTGGACACTGATAGGTTTCACGATAATTTCGAGGAGCTTGATATCGAAAATGCATTCTAAACATAGAACCAGCACCAGTAATTAATACAGGAACATCAGCTTCCTTAATGGCCTCCTCAATTTGTTTTTTGGCAATATCAGCCATATTATTGATGTCATCAACAGCCTTTCTATCAAAAAGCTCCATAGCTACTTTACCGGCAGTCATGGTAATAGGATTGGCAGAGAAGGTTCCAGAATGGGGCTGCTTAATAATTTTACGTGTGGGATCAAACACCGACATCACCTTTGCATCACCAGCAATAGCACCAACTGGGAAACCACCACCGATAATCTTTCCTAAAGCTGTCATATCAGGCTTTACCGGATATAAATGTTGGGCTCCGCTATAAGTAACACGATAGGTCACTACTTCGTCGAAAACCAAAAGCAATTTGTTCTTTCTAGTCCAATTATAAATGGCTATTAAATAATCTTCTTCAATGGGAAACATCCCCACACGATGAGAGATAGGATCAATCAATACACATGCTAAATCTTTTTTATTGGCTTCCAATAGTTTCAAAGTACGTTCTGTATCATTATATGGGAAAATGATCACATCACTTTTTACATTTTCAGGCGTTCCCATAGTAACGGGCACCGAATTGGGCTTATCAATATCTCCCCAATTATCGGGTTTAACAATTTGACTAATTTCAGCAAAGTCATAGGTGCCATGATAAGCTCCTTCTGCTTTTGCAATTTTTGGTCGTCCAGTATAGGCTCTAGCAGCCTTTATCATGGACATTACAGCTTCTGTACCTGAGTTAACAAACCTAATTTTTTCGAAATTATGGTTTCTCTCTACTAAAAGCTCTCCGAATGCTACTTCCACTTCACTTCCTAAAGTATAGGCAGTTCCTCTGTGCATTTGTTCGTTCACAGCATCAATAATAGCGGGATGGGCATGGCCATGAATAAGTGAGGCCATATTATTGGCAAAATCAACTCTTGTATTGGCATCAATATCGGTAACATAGCTACCTTTTGCAGTGGCTACATAAAATGGATGAGGGCGACGAAAAATAGTATTTCTGCTCACACCTCCTGTCATAACTTCTTTGGCTCTTTTATAAAGTGCCGAGCTATGCTTCCTGTTGGTATTATACGAATGACTACTCATGATTTTTTATTATGCGATTGTTTATTGAAATAATTGTGCTTCAGTTCTTTCTTTTAAGTATTCAAAATTTACATTTGGCCCCAGCTCTCTCACATATAACCCTTCTTCCTTCACATCTATGATAGCCAAATTTGTATATATGGTTTCTACAACTCCTTTTCCTGTCAATGGATAAGAACATTGTTTCACCAGTTTAGATTTTCCGTCTTTGGTATTATGCTGGGTAATGACAAAAATTCTCTTTACTCCTGCCACTAAATCCATAGCTCCACCAACTGCGGGGATTGCATTGGCTGCACCTGTTGACCAATTGGCCAAGTCACCTTCTTCGGATATCTGCATAGCTCCGAGCACGCATACATCTATATGCCCTCCTCTAATCATAGTAAAGCTATCTGCATGATGAAAGAAGCAAGCTCCAGGATTGGTTGTTACCGGCTTTTTTCCTGCATTGATTAATTCAAGGTCTTCTTGTCCCACTTCAGGAACAGGTCCCATACCTAACAAACCATTTTCTGTTTGATAAATGAGTTCTCTACCTTCAGGTACAAAGTCAGCTACCATTTCGGGCATTCCAATTCCAAGATTTACATAAGAACCATCTGGAATATCAAGAGCAACTTTCTGGGCCATTTCAGTTTTACTCCAACCTATTTTTATTTGATTATCTACCATGGGTACTTCAATTTTTGAGCCACTAAATCTGATTCATTGACAGGTTCAGATACTTCGACTACACGATTTACAAAAATTCCAGGTGTGACAACCACTTCTGGATCTATACTTCCTGCATCCACCACCTTCTTGGTTTGAACAATAGCCTTTTTTGCAGCAGTGCACATGATAGGACCAAAATTACGTGCTGTTGCATGGTAAGTTAAGTTCCCATAACGATCTGCTTGTTCACATTTCACTAAAGAAAAGTCGGCTTTAATCCCTCTTTCCAATACATATTCAATTCCATCGAATATTCTAGACTCTTTACCTTCAGCAAGAGGTGTATTTACCGATGCTGGAGTATAAAAAGCTGGAACGCCAGCCCCTCCAGCACGAATTCTTTCTGCTAAGGTTCCTTGTGGCACCAATTCCAATTCTATTTCTCCGGCATTATAGAGCTCAGGAAAAACAGTTGAATTGGCTGTACGTGGAAAAGAACAAATCATCTTTTTCACACGTTTTTGCTCGATAAGAGCTGCAAGACCCACATTTCCACTTCCAGTATTATTACTGACTATGGTCAAGTTTTTCGCACCTTGATCAATCAAGGCATGAATGAGTTCGATGGGACTACCTGCTTCGCCAAAACCACTGATCATAATGATGGCTCCATCATGTATGTCTTTAACTGCTTCGGCGGCCGAATCTACTATTTTGTTAATCATATAAATGATTTTATTTTTTAATAATCAGTCTTGCCCTACCCTAAAGGGAGCCTGATTTTAAAAAGTGATATTGTTTTTTGTTGCATTAATTAATTATTTTTCACTAACCATACTCCAAGGTCCCACCCTTTAGGGAGGGGTAAGGACCTTGAATATTATTTTCCTATTTCAATTCTAAACTTTTCTCGATGGCTGCTAATTCATCCTCGAAGAAGTTTTTACCTCCACCAAATGGCTTAAGTTTTTCTATAGTATTTTGCTCTTCGTCATATTCTGCTAAATACACCTTATCCATCCATTCCATATTTCTGGCTTCGTTGAATTTAAGGGCAAAAGCTTTTTTACCATTAACATCAACAGTTCCAAGCATGGAAGTTTTACCAGCAGAGGAAGTCATAGAGATATATCTCGACGGACGACCAATAGAAGGAAGACTTCTATAAATCTTACTAAATACATCGTTGATTTCAGCTAAAGGAGCTGTGAAATAATGGTGTTCACCAGTTGGACGCGCATAATACATAGAGTGGAAACCAACGCCTTGCATCATTAATAAATGTCCTAAGTCGATCCAGTTTTGAGCCGATTTATCGATGTCAATTTTTCCAGTTTCATCTGGGAATAAACTGATATGCTTCATGATTGGGCTTTGACTTTTTACAGTCATTCCAATAGATCTCAAACGACGAATAGCAGCTATAGTTGTTAGGTTCATCAATTCTTTTGGAGAAGAGAAGTGACCCATCCAAACCATTTGAATTCCATTCTCAATAATGGTCTTAAATAATTCTAATGTCTTGTCATAAGCAGGTCTGATAACAATTTGAGGATCGAACGTTAATGCTCTAGATGCCAAACGGATATTTCTGATATGAGCCAATTCTGGATCAGTAGTCAAAGGCTCTAAATATTCCTTCAAACGCTCATAGGGCATATATCCACCATCACCACCTGTGATTAGAATATCTGTTACTTCTTTGTGTTGTTTTAAATAAGTATGAACTTGTTTTGCATCATCTTGGATGAACATATCTTCATCTCCCCTCACTTGGGCATGACGGAAACAATAGTTACAGAAAGCAAAACAGCTTTGAGTAGTTTTATCAAAAATAAGGAAGCAATGAGGGTATTTATGTTGACTACCATTTAATATATCAATATCACCTTCTCCATTGTCAATATACGCTTTATTTAAAAGCTGTTTGCCATCATGTGGATTTGTTTTATGGATGTATGCTGAACAAAGTTGTTCTCTTTCTTCATTAGAACTTGCAGCCGCATATTCTTTCACCAATTCTGGCTTCATCATTCCTGGCTGAGGAAATACCAATTGGAAAACAGAATCATTTTTGAAATCTTTCCAATTGATGGTATTTAAAACGTGCTTTGTAGCTAAGAAACGATACACATTGATAAAAAGCTCACGTTCTTCAATATGTCCAATGTCAATTCCATTTTCGTTTAAGACTTTAATTATTTCTCTAAAACCATCTATTCCTGTATAGCGGTTTGTTTTACCAGTAAACATAGCTTTGCTTTCCTCTTTTATAATAGAGATTTTAGGGAATGCATTATGAATTTTATTAACTAGTGTTGCAGGCAAAAGGTTTTCTTTTTCTATTACCTTGATGGCACTTTCTTCAATTCCATGATGTGCGAATTGTTTTGAAAAATCAACTTTCATTGTATTTATTTTTTTGTGTTTTTAATTTATTTCAGATTGGATTAAAGGAGTAATTACCCATAGTAATTCTGATTCTCCCTTGGAGATATTTTTAAACAAATGTGGTTTGCTTGAATCGAAGTAAAAGCTATCTCCTTTCTCGAGTTTAAATTTCTTGCGATTTATGGTAGCTTCAAATTCGCCTTTTAAGACAAAGCAAAATTCCTGTCCTGGAAATTTACTGGTCATGACTCCTTTTGAATCTGCATTTTCATCAAAATGAAGTAGATATGGCTCTATTTGTTTAGATGGGAAATGATAGGAAAGTAAATAAGATGAGGTTCCTTTTTTATTGCTTTTGGCAAACCTACGTTCCTCCACTTTTAATAAGGGTTTCGTAATTTGATTTTCATTTTCACCAATTAAATCACCCACGGTTGTGTGTAAAGCATCTGCCACTTTCTTAAGCGTTACAATAGATGGAAAGGCCTTACCACTTTCGATTTGACTGATCAAACTAGATGTGACACCAATATCTTTCGCCAGTTCTTTCATTTGCAATCCAAAACCTTCGCGTCTCTTCTTAATTCGGCTTCCCATTTGGTCTATCATAATCCCTTTTTTGACTTAAAAATGATTTATACAAAGTAAATTAGATTTAACTTACGATATCCACTAAGTTCAGTTTTATTTAATTAAATTAAGTGTGATTTATATTAAGTCTAATTAATACTGGGTGTTTCGCGGATTAATGCCCTATTCTGATTATTGAGGAAGCAGAAATATTTTTTAGCAAAAATTATTATTTGAAAATATGGTGATATTTAAATCTAACTCAGGTATTAATAGATAAAGAGATAAATAGTAATGAATGCCAGATTGATATTTCTCAATTAGCCATTGGCTCCTATTTTATTAAGATAAAAACAAAAAAAGAAACATTGACCAAGCAATTAATAATAGAGTAAATTTTAGATTAGTAGAGAAGTGATTGGCCCATTGTATTTTACTTTGGGGCTTTTTAATTTGGAAAAACTAGCCTTGGGTAATAAGCAGATCATCATTAATACCAATCTTATGAAATCATTGTGAATTCTTCTTATTCAGTATCTTATCTTTAATCTTTCTTAAACTAAACTTATCCTTATTGATTGTGTTTAGTTTTTCCTCATCCTCTTTAGTGGTTTCCTTGGTGGTTTCTAGAATCTTTTTTAATGCACTATTTATTTGTTCTAGGTCTTTCATAATTATGGGTTTGTATTGGTATTTAAATAAAGCAGCTCCAAATCAAATTGGAGCTGCCTATAAACTCAATTAAAAATCTAATCAATAATCACTTTTTTGGTGATGACCTGATTACCGGTAATTATTTTCACAAAATAAATTCCGCTCACAAACTCTGAAACATCAAAAGATGATTTTTCATTTTCTATTAAGGATTCAAAAGCTATTCTGCCTTGCATATCTAAAATCTGTAGCTGTCCTAAAGTTTGAGTTTCAATAATTAATTGATCAGATGTAGGGATTGGATATATTTTAGCATCTAAGTTATCAGAGGAATGGTCTTCAATACCTACACCAAAACATATGGCATTGGCGTCCTGTACCAAATAGTCAGGTCCCGCTCCTGTTATGAGAGTTTCCCCAAGGCCATCCAATAATTCCCATGAACATTCTGTACCAAATCCCCCTTCTCCATCAAAGATTAAGAAAATGGCATCTCCATGTTCAGCATAAACTGGGAAAGAGGCTGAGAATCCATTTTCTAAAGTTAGATCAGGATAAGCAGTAACACCATTAACACTAACTAGCATAGTATTTCCTGTCCAACCATCCCCATAAGAATCATTCAAAATGAGTGTATGCTCACAACCTGAAAATACTCCAAAATCATAGCCCATAGTGTTGTTTTCTAAATTTGCATCTCCGCCTGGGTCTGAAGCTGTAAATACAACATTTAAAGCTCCTGTTTCTTCTGATGTCCACTGTGGAAATATCAAGTCGTTGGATTCTAAATAGCTTAAATTGCTAATGGTGATTGTTTCTTCATATAAATTGGACCCCTCCTTACTGATAACAGCTGTTAAGTCAAAAGAAGAAGTTTGACTACCAAAGTTGGCCACAGAAACTAATGGAGTATAAGTGTCACCTAATTGCATCATACCAGGGTTGTTTGCTGAAGTTACAGCCACATCAACAGGGTGAATAACCACATCGTTTACAGCCAATACTCCATACTGATCGTCCACTTCACTTATTGCATTAAATTCACCTGTTTCTAAATCATAAAACCCAAAGTATTTTTGAATTTCAGTACTTGCTCCACAGGTGATGGTATACAGTCGTTGTGTCGTAGGATCGTATGATACATCTTGACCATATTCCAAGTCCATACCAATATTACCCACAACAGAGGATGTTGCAGTACTAGGATCTATCTTTATCAATTGATCGTCATTAATGTCGGGACCATATAGGAAGCCGTCATCAGCTAAATCCATCGCCATTATTTTTCCTCCAGGTGCTCCTATTTCTGTGATGAAAAGAGCTTCAAGATCTAGCGTAAATAAGTGTGCTACCTCGTTCTGCTCTAGAACCATCATGTATATAATGTCATTTTCTTCATCATAGGCAAGGCCTGATGGGTACCAACCATCTGGACGATTAATTTCTCCCAAAATAATTTCACGACCATCTTCAAGAAATATAGAAACTCGTCCTTGCTCAGTTACGACATAGAGTAGATCGTTGATATAGGTACCACACATTTTAAATGGGCTCACTGGTAAATATTCTACGATTTCGAAAGTTCCATTTAAAACATCTACTGCTTCAAACTGATCAGAAGGGCCTTCGTTAATGGCAAAGGCTTGGTCGGAATAAGTAACATCAGCATAGTGAAGTAATATGGAGTTGGATGCTCCTGTTTCACCATCCCCAATATTGTTTATGGCCGTAATCTCGTAATAATGATATCCAATCTCTGTTAAGCTATTATCAATATAAGGTTGAGTTCCATTCCATGAGTTTTCTAAAACCATTTCGTCGGGCTGGCGTACTATTCTATAAGCCGAAATACTTTCCAGATAACCACCATGTAAGCCAATAGTTGGAGCATTCCAAGTAACAGAAGCTTCATCTCCATTGCTAATGGCCGTAGCGATAATGTTTTCAGGTATGGCTGGTGCATCAGGACCCACCCATGTTCCAATACTGGTGCTAATTCCATCCCCGGCATCATTTACACCGTATATGCTGTAATTATAAAATCCTGAAACTGTAATCTCGTTGTCAATAAAAGATTCCATACCTCCAATGCTAGGATTTTCTATGGTATGAATAGGATCTGAAACACCTTCTTTAAAGACATACACAAAATCTAAATCACTTAAGGCTCCTCCAGTAATGGTTTCATTTGGATTGGTCCATTCTAGAGTACATTCAAGAACACCATTAGCTGCTGCTGATGCAGAGGCTGCAGTTGGAGAACCTGGAGCTCCTTCAGTGGGCAGGCTGGCTAATTCATACGCAAATATGTGATTAGGAGTCTGTTGATTATTTCCTAATAAAACTGCGATATTGTTTTCGTAGTCTTCATAAATAGCCAAGCCTCCACAGTAACCATAAAGACCACCTAAATCACTAGTATAATTGTGAGCCACGCCAGTATATTCACCAGCTATTGGGTCGTATTGAACGAGCTGAATACCATTCATAACAGGAGTAATAGCAATCATATTTAACCATAGATAAGGGCCACCTTCCGAATAGGGATCAAACGCACTTCCATATGCTGCACCTTCAACACCGTTTACTGGCGTAATTAACATCACCACTGGGCTAATCATTTCGCCAGCTCTATTCACACAGGTTATTTCTTCCCAGTTACCACACCAAAAGGCATCTTGCTGGTTGTCATATGCAATATGAAGAATCCCAGTAATGCCTGGCGCATCTGCAGTGATGGTGCTCACCAAGGTTTTATTGGTAAAATCCATTTCAAAAATGTCCATACTTCCGTCTGATCCATCACCAGCATAAAAATATTGACCATCATAGGCCAAATCCTGTAGGCCATTATCCACACCAGGGATGGTAAAGGATTCTACAAATGTACCATCCATTTCGTATTTAAATATATTTACATCATTCCAATGGGCTGTGTAGATATATTGTCCATCAGTTTCTACACCAGGTTGGTTAGCAGTTGTTGCATCCCATTGGTATAAAACATCCCAAGCTTCTTTTGTTGAATTTTCGTTTTTTAGGTTTTGAAAATCTGCATAGCCAAAATCATTTTTTGAAGAAGGATAGGTAAACATATTTTCATAGTTGAATACTTGACTATCTGTATTTTCAAGGTTTGTATTATTTCTATGATTTAACTCAAAAGACTGCGCCAATATATTTGATGAAAATAATATGGCCAGACAGACAATGACTAAAAATTGTAATCTAGTTTTCATAATTTATCTTTTAAATTTATTTCATTTGAAAAAAAAGAGTTTTGATTTTAGGATCCAGGTTCATCACTACTCTTTTAAATTCCTTTGATTGTTTATTTGTTTCTTGCTATGTTTGTATTTTAATACACAGCAAATAGAATATAAATTAATCAAAGCAGCATGTTTTTGCAGTTTCATAAAGTGCACATCTCAATTATAGAGGTTACATTAGATGCACATATATTTTTTAATGCTGAATATTAGGTGACTATAATTATTGGGAAAGAGATTAAAAAATCTGTTTTGTCAATTTAATATAGAAAACAAGAATGTGATTCATGAGAAAAATTGAAGTAGAAAATATTTTCAAAGGCAGATTTGCTAAATCAGCCTCTAGAAAAACCACTCTGGGAATGAATAAATATTGGATAATACTTCTATTGATTTTATTTTGTTCTAATCATTTAAGTGCTCAAGTAGATTCTATACTATTTAATGCTGAACATCCAGATGTTTATGTGGAGACTTTAGTAAAGAAGGCTAGAAAAGAGTTTGATAATAATACCCGTACCTCCTATTTTTATTTGGAAGAGGCACTTAAGCTAGATGAATACATTCATGATACCACCAAGATTGAATTGTATAATGTGGCAGGAGAATTGCACTTCATGCTCAACTTATTCGATCTTTCTTTCGATTATCTACATCAAGCATTGGAGATACAAAATAGAATAGATTCATTAGGAAGCTTTGCCATATATAATAGGATTGGAACGGTTTATTTAATCATGAAAGATTATGAAAAAGCCCGTTATAATTATTTAAAAGCCAAAGATCTATATGAAAGGCATCCTGCTCCTGAAGATATTGATGAAAATAAAATTCATGCAATCATCAATAATCTATCCGTGCTAGAAAGAGATGAGGGAAACTTTTTTAAATCGAAAAACTATTTAAACCAATATTTAGATAAAACCATTGCCGCTCATGATACCACTCATATTATATTCTTTTATCACAATCTATCTATCGTTTATTTCGATTTAGAGGAATATAAAGAAGGAATGATATATTTGAACAAAGCCATAGAGCTTTGTTATTTAGCCAATTCAAATCGTGAGCTTTCTCTATTATTGAAAAACAAAGGAGAAGTATTTCATACCCATAATAACTCCAACGACTCCGCTATTTATTACACTTTAAAAGCTTATGATTTAGGTAAAGAAATTGGGCATCCACATGTACAGAAAGAGGCTGTTCGATTATTGTATACCATCTACAAATCTATAGGAGAATTTGAGAAAGCCCTGGAATATAAAGAAATAGAGCAGAGGCTCAGCGAAGAGGCTATCAATACAGAGAATATTAAGAAAGTGACCAGTATTGAGCTGAATGCAAAATACAAACAAAGTAGGAGAGAGCTCATTGAGAAACAAAAGAAAAACGAGTTGATTTTGTATACCATATTAATTGGGCTCATTATTATTGCTCTATTCTTTCTCATGCTATTTAGGCTTCAAAAAACAAAAGCTACCAAAAGGAAATTACAGAATGAAATATTGCGTTCTACCTTAGAGTCAAAAAACAAAGAGTTCACAGCTAAGTTATTGCACACCTTACAGATTACCGAATTACTAAATGACACTCACAATAGAATATTGTCGATTAGGGAAGATGGCTCCGATGAAATGAGAAAGAATCTCACCTCTATTCTCACTAGTATAAAACAAGAGCATTTTAGTTTCAATTGGGAAGAATTCGAAAAGCTTTTTGTTGAAACGCATCAGGATTTCTATACCAATCTATTATCAGATTTCCCAAACCTTACTAAAAACGAATTGCGATTGTGTGCCTTTCTAAAAATGAACTTATCTTCCAAAGAAATCTCGGCCATTACCAATCAAAGCTATAGAAGCATTGTGGTAGCTAGATCTAGAATGAGAAAAAAATTAGGTATTGAGACCGAACAACAGAGTATTACTTCTTTTTTGGCTGGGTATTAGTCTATCTTATATTGTAATATTAGATAGAAAAAGACTATTCTTTTATCGAGTTCTCCAGATTTTTGGGTTCCTACTGCTGTGAAGTATGGCTATAACAGCTATTTCTTGTTGATTAATTATAAAATAAATCCCATAGCTGAACCGCTTTAAGAAAACAACTCTAATACTACTAAATTTCTTTTGACAAGACAATGGGTAGTTTTGAATATGATATACAGCTTTATCTAATTGCTGCAAGAATACATCAGCAAGTTTTGGATTAATTGAATCATAATATTCTATAATTTCTTGCAAGTCATTTTTAGCAGGAGGTCGAAAAGTTAGATTATACATCTTTCCTCTTGATAGATTTTTTCACTTGTTCCCAAGTCAAACCAGGCTCTTGAGCAGTATTGGCTTCTTTTTCGCGTGACAATAAAATCTCCTTATGCTTTTCTGTGAGTTCAAATGATTCCTGCATCAATATTAATTCTCTCTGAAAATCATCCCAATTTTCAAAAGTATCTCTACTGAGTTTAGCTCCATTTTTAATAGTAATTGTTGTCATGAAACAAAAATAGTTAATTTTCAGTTCAATATCTAGATTAAAAGTTCTCTATAATTAAACAAAACGCTCCACCAAGTCCACCAAACGATTAGAATAACCCATCTCATTATCATACCAAGCGATTACTTTCACCAATTTGTTTTTATCACCAAGAACCGCCGTGAGTTGAGCATCAAAAACAGCGGAATGGGAATTGCCAATCACATCGCGCGATACTATTGGATCTTCGGTATATTCGAGGATGCCTTTCATAGTGGTTTCGCTGGCTACTTTAAAGGCTTCGTTGATCTCTTCAATGGTAGCGGGTTTAGCAAGTGTACAAGTTAAATCGGTTAATGAGCCATCGGGAACAGGAACTCGTATACCTGCCCCACCTAGATTCTGGTCTAAATGAGGAAAAATACGGGTAACTGCCTTTGCCGCTCCGGTTGTAGTAGGCACTATATTCTCAGCTGCCGTTCTTCCCCTCCTCAAATCTTTATGAGGTCCATCTAAAATATTCTGATCTTTAGTGTAAGAGTGAACGGTGGTGATAAACCCTTTTTCTATTCCCCAGTTTTCGTCTAATATCTTTATCAGTGGAGCCACATTATTGGTGGTACAACTGGCATTGGAAATAATCTTTAGATTCTTGTCAATATCTTTATCATTTACACCCAAAACTATAAACGGAATTTCCTGTTCCTCATCATCTTTGGCTGGTGCTGAAATGATTACCTTTTTCGCTCCTGCCTGCAAATGCATGCCTGCTTTATCTTTAGTGGCAAACAAACCTGTAGACTCAATCACCACATCAATATCCAAATCAGCCCATGGTAAATTCTGAGGATTCTTTTCCTTTAAAACCAACGTTGATTGATCATTAACTATCAAATGATTCTCATCATAATCTACCTTCGCCTTCACGGCTCTGTGAACCGTATCGTATTTCAAAAGGTGTGAAAGGGTGTAGGTATCTGTTAAATCATTAATGGCAATAACACTAATATTGGGATGGTTAATAAGTAGGCGAAAAGTAGCTCTACCTATTCTTCCAAATCCGTTGATAGCCAATCTTATTTTTGACATGATCTGTGAGTTTTTAAGGATACAAAATTACGGGTTTTTTAGGCAGTATCATTGCTAGAATTCAAAATCAGTGAAACTATGATGATGTTGGAATTATATTTCTGCTATTAAAACGATACCCTTTAGCATTTCAGTTTCTACAAGTTTTGTGGTTCGAAGCTCGGAGCACGAAGCTAGAGGTAAATCAAATCGGGCTTCCAACTTTAGACTTCAAGCTATCTCACTCAATTAATACAACGAAACTCATTGTTTATCAGAGTCATGATGTGATCAGTCTGTGTGGTTTCAGACCTCTTAAAACTCCCAATCCAAACCATATTTCTCACTGATATCAAGCGCTGGCATGGGTCCATCTAAAGGTTTTAAATCTTTCACATACCAATCTAGCCAGTCAATCTGACGATAAATAACATCTATCTGTCCCACTTGCTTTCTGTTACCATGTCCTTCACCTGGATATTGTACCAAACGAACGGCAGGATGGTTATTCATTTTCATACGGCGGTATAATTGCAAACTTTGCTCTGGATGTACACGTGGATCATCGGCACCACCATAAATTAAGGTAGCAGTTTTACTTTGGTGCGCCCAATAAACCGGACTGCGTTCCAAATTCATCTGCCACTGTTCTTCTAATGGTTTGCCACTGTGTACATACAACTCTTCATAAGAAATATCTGTAGTTCCGCGCTTGCTGCTCACATTACTAATTCCTACGAACATACAAACGGCTTTTACATATTCGGTATAATAGGTCGCGAACCAACCCGAAGCATATCCACCATAAGACCCACCAGCCATTCCAACTCTTTCTTTATCAGCGCCTTTTTCGGCAATGAGATACTCAATACCATCGGCTAAGTCGTCAAATTCTTTTCCTGCAGGATCCATAAAACCTTCCATGGCAAAATCAATACCATAGCCAGTACTGGCTCTATAGTTCAAATAAGCCACCAAATATCCTTTTCCGGCCATCACCTGTCCCGGGGTGGAATACCTACTCAACCAACCATTGCTATGATGAGATTCAGGTCCACCGTGAACATATAATACCAAAGGGTATTTCTTGTTCTTTTTATAACCCACAGGTTTCATCAATAATCCTTCTATTTCTTTGCCATCTCTAGCTATAAACTGAATCACTTCTTGCTCTCCCAGTTCCATATCGGCTAATTGAGGATTCACATTGGTCAGTTTATTGAGTTTTCCTTTTCCACTCCACGAATAAATATTGGAATAATCACTGGGTGTATTTCCTGTGAAAACAAAGGTTTTGAGGTCAGCAGTAAATATGGGTTTTCCGAAAATGATACCTGAATCCTCAGCGTCTAATAATACATCACGTTTTCCTTTTTTAATGGATACACTAGAGAGTTTAGGATAAACACCTTCTCCAGAATAGAAGAAGATTTCTTTATTACTTTTCCATGCTATCCAACTCACATGGCCTTTGAAATTCTCAGGAGTGAGATTTGTTATTTCTTCTTTTTTAAGTGAATAAACAAAGGCCTGACTTACGGCATGGTCGTTGATATTTAAAGCTGAGGCAAAAGCCAATTGAGTACCCTCCTCATTAAAGGCATAGTTTCCGAGTTTACCAATATTTCCTACTTCATTGATGAGCTTTCCCGAAGCCAAATCCATAATTTTAATTTTACGGAACATATATTTTTGATCTGTAAGGTTTTTCTCGGTGGTAGTAAAAGCTAAATATTCGCTACTTGGACTAAAAATCATCTCCCAAACATGAGTGTTCTCTAGTAGTTTCTTTTCCTCTTGAGTTTGATAATTGGCATCAAATTGTACCAAATATAATTCTTTTATTTTAAGATTTTCTTCATAAAAGATAAAGCCATAACCGCGATCATCAAGTTCCATTTCTTTTTCTGATTTGACCTGCATAGAAAGATAGGCCATTCCCAAACCATCAGGCTGCCATTGATAAGAACTCACTCCATTTTCGGCATGGGTCACTTGTATTTTCTCTCCTCCTTCAACTGGCATTACCCAAACTTGACTCTTTCCACCTTCTTCGGTATAAGTGAAAGCTAAATGAGAACCATCGGGACTATAATGAGGAGAACCACCTTTAAAACCCTCCTCAAAAAGAAGTGTAGATTCTTGAGTGGTCATATTCATTTTATAATACTTATAATGTGAGCCACCAGCTTCCTCATTTGCTGTTCTTGGTGTTGAAATACTGTAAATCAACTCTGAACCATCAGGACTTAATTCACTAATTCCACATCGTTCCAAACTGAGTAAATCGCTGGGAGACATTACAGATTGAGAAAAAGCCAACTGACTTAAAGGCAAGGACATAAACAACACTAAAGCGGCAATAAATTTGAAATATTTTTTCATGATATCATTTTTAATAATAGATAAAACTGGTGCCGAAGATAGAAAATGTATTGCTTCTGCCAAAATGGATTGAAATAGATTTTGGAAAGAAATCAAAACATCCACCTAAATATTTATGGACTGCACAGTTAATCCGCTTTTTGTTAAATAGTAAAGTTCTTGACCTGATTCTTTGGAATGAGATATGAAGTATTTCCCATCATTTGAGAATCTATATTACCTTTGAAAAAAATATTCGAAACTATGGCATATACATACGAATACCCACGTCCCATGCTTTGTGTAGATATGGTAATACTAAGAAAACTTGAAGAGCAAACCGAAATTCTTCTCATAAAAAGAGGGCATGAGCCATATCAAGATCATTGGGCTTTGCCAGGTGGATTTATTGAGATGGAGGAAGATTTAATAGAATCAGCTTATAGAGAATTGGAGGAGGAAACCAATATCACAAATGTGAAGCTTCAACAATTAAAAACCTATGGTAAACCCGGAAGAGATCCAAGGGGAAGAACGATAAGTGTGGTTTTTGGCGGTTTTTTAGAAGAAGTACAGGAAGCACAAGCTGGCGATGATGCTAGCGAAGCGGAATGGTTCTTTATTGATGAATTACCTGAATTGGCTTTTGACCATGATTTGATAGTACGAGAATCATTGGAAAGCTTATTTCTTTAATAAGAAGGCTTAAGCTGATTAGCAGTAGATAATTTTTCCAGTTAAAAATCTAAAGTAATCTTTTGTCCACGCACCTAATACTGAAGTATCTTTTAAAAATGGACTAACTTCTGTTACCGCATTTTTAATGTTTAATTGGTCAACTTTTTTATACATGAATTCGATAAATACTTCTTTAGTTAATACAAACGCACTGTCAAGATTTTCACTCTCAATTATTCGATGCTGTAAATGTTCCAGGTTTAATTTTACACCTTGCTTTACATACCATTCAAAGTCGTACCAATCTCTTCCTTTAACCCTTGTTTTCCAATTTCTAAACAATACAGCATGCATTTTTCCCGCATAAAGATTGGGTAAACTCATGCTTAAAATATTAAAAGTTATAGGCATTAATAAGGTTTTTGATTCTGTTTGAAATTTTAATGGGGGATTTGTGTCAATTTCAAACTTAATTTTAATTTTTCTGCCGGAATATATACCTCCCAAAATGGAACTAATATTCTCAGAAGAGATATGCAAAGAATGTAGAGAAGTATCATTTTTTAAAAAAGCTGATTCAATATGGCTGATGTTACTACTTTTCTTTTTGGTATGTATATTGATACTAATTCCTAAGGAGTTAAACTCCTCAATAATGACAGGGAAATAGGGTTCCAATTTAAAATTTTTATTCTTTTCTAGCAAAGTAAAATCTAAATCCTCCGAAAAACGATCTAAGCCATATAAAATCCTTAATGCAGTACCTCCGTAAAATGCCGCTTTCTCAAAAAAACCACCTCTATACAATCCCAATAATACGATTTCCTGAAATATCTCTTTCAGGGCATTTATCATATCATTTTCACTTTCTATTTCATATTTAGAAAGCATCTGTTCTAAAATATTCATCAATTGTTTTTTAGTAATTTGAGAAAAATAGCAATTCGTTTCGATTTACTCTTTTGGTAATAGTCATTTATTATTTCAATATTCAAATTGTTTAAATCAACTATATCGATTCTTAAATCATCTTCTAAAAAAGCAATGAGTTCCTTTTTAGAAAAAAAAGAAGTGTTTTTTAAATAAATCATATCACATAATGCTTTTTCTTTTGTGGCTATCATAAAAAAACCATTTTTGGCATGCTCTATTTTAAGTCCAATAGAAAACAATTCCTTTTTAATATGTTTATAACTAAAAACACCTAATTCTGTATCATATTGTTTGCTCCGTTTAGTACAAACTGATGTCAACTGAAAAACACTTTCGGGAATAAGACCATGATATGATAAAGCATATTCCAAAGAAATATAAGAAGGCCCTAAAATAGTATTGGCTAATAATTCTTTTGAAATAATATTTTTTGTAATAATAGATGAGTGGTAGTATAAACCTTTTTTGATTGGTTTTAAAACACCCTTTTGTTTTAAATGATTTATCTTATCATTTACCTTAAAATACCCCAAATTCATAAGTATACTTGATATACTCGAATGGTCAATGATATGGGTTTTTATTTTTGATAATTCTCTTTCTATCTCACCTATCATAATACTATATTTGCGTATATAATCCATATACCATGGATTATATACGCAAATATAGTAAATTAATTAGGTTTATCATTAAATATAAAGATACCAACATAATATTCTGCTTCATAAAAAACCAACAATCTCTTTAAAAAATCCTTAGAACTTCTCTAAGAGGATTTAAAGAATTGGAGGAGGAGGCTCATTTTACAAATGTGAAACTTCAACAATTAAAAACCTATGGCAAACCCAGAAGAGACCCAAGAGGAAGAACGGTAAGTGTAGTTTTTGGAGCTTTTTTAGAAGAAGAACAAGAAGCACAAGCGGGTGATGATGCCAGTGAAACAGAATGGTTCTTTATTGATGAATTACCTGAATTGGCTTTTGACCATGATTTGATAGTACAAGAATCTTTGGAAGTATGGCTATGATGAGTGAACACCCCAGTGAATGAGTTAATAGCATTAGAGGCTCCATAGATCCTATCATTCTCTCACTCCACTATTAAAATCCCTTATGTCTCAGGGCCTCCGTTGGTTAAACCTTCACAAGATCAATAAAACTAAAATTAAACTCATTCTTCTCCCCTTTCTCATGATGCTCTTCTGCTATAACTTTCCAGTTTTGTATGTCGATTTCTGGGAAGAACACATCTGCTTCAAAGCTAGAGTGAACTTTAGTCAAGAAGATTTTATGTGCATATGGAAGTAGTTTCTCATAAATGCTCCCTCCTCCAATCACGAATACTTCTTCTTCTGACTTGGCATATTTTTCTATGGCCTCGTCAACAGAATGTAGCATGGTACATTTGTCTAATTTCAAGTCTTTGTCTCTAGTAATCACCACATTTTCTCTTTTGGGGAGGGCTCCGTTTGGTAAAGATTCGTAAGTCTTTCTTCCCATTAAAATGGTATGACCTGTAGTTAAGCGCTTAAAACGTTTTAAATCGTCTGAGATATACCAAATGAGATCATTATCTTTTCCAATGGCATTATTTTCAGCAACGGCAACTATGATAGAGAGCATATCTTTGTTTTTTTGCAAATTTAGAAATAATCACTCATCATCGCCTATTTATCCTAGGCACATTTTCTATTTAAAACTTTATAAAATATTTAACAAAGTATATTGTTTTGTCATTCACCTTTCTAGCCTACTCATTTTCTGAGTTCTACAAATGAGTCTTAGTGCAAAAACAAATAATTAAGACATTAAAATACCTAAATACAAAACCACTATGTTTGAATTGAAGATTGTTTTCATATATTTGACTATAATATAGGGTTTTACGAAGTGATTTTAAAGCCTTTTTTCTCCATTTATACATAGAAGGTATACCGGAAGAAGCACAAACAATTAAGCCAATACCCTGGCTTTGCTTTTATGTATTTTTAAATTAAAAACTATTCTTATGAAGAAAACTGTACTCTTTTCCCTATTGGTATTATTAGGTTTTGGCTCTTTTGCTCAAAACGCTATAATCCTTAATATTAATAATTATATGGGAGACCAAGTTCTAGAAATGGAACAATCCTATACACATGATCTTGATTATGAGTATTCCATCACAAGATTACAATACTATGTGTCGCAAATTAAAATTGTTCATGACGGCGGAATAGTTACAGACATAGAAGACACTTGGCTATTAGTAAATGTGGAAGAGGAAATGTCTTTCAATCTTGGAAATCATGACATTGATGTTATTGAAGAAATTCGATTTGGAATAGGTGTTGAACCTGAGATAAACCATCTAGATCCTACTACTTATCCTGAAGGCCATCCATTGGCACTACAAAATCCTGATATGCATTGGGGCTGGGCTTCGGGCTATAGATTTGCTGCACTAGAAGGAAAGACTGGTACTGCATTATTAATCGACTATCAGATACATAGTTTAGGTGATATTAATTATTTAATGGTAAATCTTCCTACTGCCAACTTGGTCAATGGTGATGAAAGAATCATCAGTATAAAAGCTGATTATATGGGTTTACTTGAAAATATTGATGTTTCTGCAGGTTTATTTTCACATGCTGAAACTGGCGAATCTGCAGTCTTATTGTCTAATTTCTCCACTAAAGTATTTTCGCAAATGGTATTTACTGGGCTTGATGATTTAGAGCCACAAGCTAGTTTTGTAATTGCACCTAATCCTGCGACCATTCATCAAACCCATATTCTTCTCTATAAAGATTATCCTACAAATTCTAAACTACAGATCACCGATTTAAGTGGCCGTATTATTAAAGAACAATTTATAGAAGCCAATCAGACCAAACTTGATATAGATATTGATGAAGCAGGAATTTACTTCTTAAGCTTAATAAATCAGTCTCAGGTTATTGAAACACAAAAATTAGTGATCAGTCAATAAGAAATTAGTGAGAACTCCTTTTTTCATATTTTTTATCCTCTTATTTGGAGCTTTTGCTTGTTCAAAGGTAGAGGATTCAGAAACTATTCAGGAAATTCCATTTTCTATGGAAATTCCTGAGGGTTTTCCTGCCGTGGAATATCCCGAGGATAATGAATATTCTCATGCCAGGTGGGAACTTGGAAAAAACCTATTTTTCGAGAAATCATTATCGCGAGATCAAAGTATCAGTTGTGCCAGTTGCCATCTGCCCTCTTTTGCTTTTAGCGATACCACCAGAGTCAGTTTAGGTGTAGAAAACAGCCCTGGAATAAGGAATTCTCCTTCTTTGGCCAATGTGGCCTATCAACCTTATTTTACTCGTGAAGGCGGAGTAAATACTCTTGAAATGCAAGTATTGGTTCCAGTGCAAGAACATGTAGAGTTTGATTTTAATCTTTTAGAAATAACTGAAAGGTTAAGAGAAGATGAGTTCTACCTTTCCTTAAGCCAAGAAGCATACCAAAGGGAAATAGATCCATTTGTTATTACTAGAGCCATAGCCACTTTTGAAAGAAGTTTATTGAGTGGAAATAGTACATATGATGCCTTTTCCTTTCAAAATAATAATGAAGCATTAAATCCACAACAAAAAGCGGGATTAGAATTATTTAATAGTGAAAAAACCAATTGTTTCCAATGTCATTCTGGCTTTAATTTCTCTAATTATGCCTTTGAGAATAATGGATTATACGAGGAATATGAGGATCAGGGTCGCTATAGACTAACCTATGACGAAGCTGATTTGGCCTTATTCAAAACTCCTTCTTTAAGGAATATAGCCATAACAGCTCCTTATATGCATGATGGTTCCTTAAAGAATCTGCAAGAAGTAGTGGCCCACTATAACAGTGGAGGAAAAAACCATCCCCACAAAAACCAATTGATTAAACCCTTGAACTTAAGTAAACAAGACCAAGAAAACCTCATCGCCTTTTTACAAAGCCTTACAGATGAGTCTTTTATTAATAATAAACACTTCCAAAAACCATGAATAAATTTCTAAGTCTATTGGCATTAATTAGCATATTGCTCATTAGTTGCGATAAAAATGAAAACCAAAACACCGAACCTGAGGAGGTCGCTGTTTATGATACAAGTTCTTATGTATTGAATACCAGTTACTTCCCAAAACCACCTATTCCTGAAGACAATCAGCTGACTCAGCAAAAAGTGGAGCTCGGCAAAATGTTGTTCTATGAACCCATGCTTTCGAAAGATGCCTCTCAAAGTTGTGCAGATTGTCACTTACAATTAGATGGCTTTAGCGATACCAGGAGATTTAGCGAAGGTGTAGAAGGCTTGGAAGGGAAACGTCAGGCGATGGCCATTTTTAATATGGCTTGGCATAATAATAGTTTTTTCTGGGATGGAAGAGCAAAAACATTGAGAGAACAATCACTCATGCCTATTCAAGACCCCCTAGAGATGAATGAGACATTAGAAAATGTAGTAGCAAAACTGGAGGAATCTAAGGTTTACAAAGATCAATTCATAAGAGCTTTTGGTGATGATAAAATTAGTAGCGAGAGAATGGGATTGGCCATGGAACAGTTTATGATGACCATTTTGTCAATGAATAGCAAATACGACCAAGTGCTATTAGGAATTGCAACATTTAGTGAAAGTGAAGCACGTGGTAAAGACTTGTTTTTTACAGAATACGATCCCAATGGTCAGCAAAAAGGAGGAGAGTGTTTTCACTGTCATGCAGGAGTAAATTTCACCAATAACCAATATATGAATAATGGTTTGGACACTGATGTCGATTTTGCTGATGATGGCTATTTTTCTGTCACAGAAAACCCCGCAGACCGAGCTAAATTTAAAGTCCCATCACTTAGGAATATTGCGGCAACAGGACCTTATATGCACGATGGTCGTTTTGAAACCCTAAATCAAGTTTTGGAGCATTATAACAGACATGTAAAAGCCTCTACAACCATTGATGATGCAATGCAATATAATTTAGAACCAGGATTGCAGTTGAATGAACAAGATATAGCAGATTTAAAAGCTTTTTTGATGACGCTTACCGATGAAACATTCTTGAATAACACAGAATATGCCAATCCTTTTCAGAATTAATTTTGAGAATAAGGAATAGAAAAGCTTAAACCATCATAAGCCAATTCCATATTTTTTGGGAGCTTGGGATTTACATACTCATGCTTGCCAATTAAATGGCCGAGGTGGGTGAAATAGGTTTTCTCAGCTCCAATTTCTTGAGCAATTTCTATAGCCTCTTCTAAACTAAAATGTGACGGGTGTTTTTTTAACCTTAAGGCATTTAATACCATTATTTTGGTGCCTTTTAGAATCGCCATGGTTTCATCTGGAATATAATTGGCATCGGTGATATAACTAAAATCGCCTATTCTAAAACCATATACTTTCATATGGCGATGCATCACCTTTAATGGAATAAATTTCAACCCATTTAACTCAAAAGGCTCATCATCTAAATGTACTAAATCTATTTGGGGAGCACCTTGATAATCGCCAGGGTTAAATATATAGGGAAACTCAACTTTTACTGCTTTTAAAGACTCCTCCGATAAGCGAAGCTCCACACTTTTCCTAAGGATATAATTGATGCTTCTCACATCGTCTAAACCTGCAATATGATCGCGATGTTCGTGGGTGATAATTACGCTTTCTAAATCGTCAACACCAGCACGTAGTAACTGGGTCCTGAAATCTGGTCCACAGTCAATCACTACATTTTTTCCTTGGTATTTAATCAACAAAGAAGCACGCATTCTATTGTCCTTAGTATCGCTTGATTTACAAACATGACATTTGCAACCAATCATAGGAACTCCCAATGATGTTCCAGTCCCTAGAAACTCAATATGCATGGCTTCGGCATCAGCCATTGCTATCGAATCTAATCAAATCCTTCATCATGATGGAATTGAGAAGGCTGCCTTTTTTCTCGTCGTCTTGAACATTAAGCTCCTCCAAGAAATATATAATCACATCTTTACCTGGAAGGTTATGAACATCCATATTCTTAGTATAAATATCTAGAACACTTTCGTTTAGTGCATTGGTGCAAGTACTAATCAAAGCAATTCCATCGTCAATATGACCATTATAATTAATTCTCACTTTATAAGAACCGCAAGGAGGAATCAATTTATACTTATCGCCAATATCCATACGGAATGTATTATATCCCATCCGTTTATACAATTGACTTCCGGAAGAAAGATGTCCAATCACAAAATAAGGATGAGTTAAATACAAGTTGGCAGTATTCAATTTCCCTCTAATAATAGACTCTCTAATCAATGTGGAGCTTACATCTACATTTTGAATATCTTGCAAATGAATCAGTTCAACTTGAAAGTTGTGTTCTTTTCCAAGCTTAGAAAGCTCATCAATATCTCCATCTCTATTTTTACCAAAATGGTGATTTTGACCAGTAACATATACTTTAGTATTCAGCTTTTTAATGAGATAATCCTCCACAAACTGTGCCGATGTAGTATTGGAAAATTCTCTTGTGAATTCCACAAAAATCAGATGATCGATTCCTGCTCTTTCCAAAAGATGAATCTTTTCTTTGCGTGTATTGATCATCAATAAATCTCTACCAGTAGTTTCTGGATAAAGAACTTTTCTTGGATGAGGATAAAAGGTGATCACCACCGATTCGCCCTCTTCAATTCTGGCTAATTCCTTTAATTTATTGATAATGACTTGATGCCCCATGTGAACACCATCAAAAGAACCTACAGTTACCACTGCATTCTTGATGTGTTTCACTTCGTCGAAACCGTAATATATTTTCACTGACTAAATGTTTTAGAATACATGCGAAGATAAGAGATTTTTTGGTTCGTTTGAGATGCGTATTATTTAATGCTCTCCTGATAGTTTCGATTTGAAACCGAAGCTTAATTAATGCAAGCTGGTAAGTTTTGGCTATATCAAGTAAATGACATGAGCAATAATTATAAGAATGATGTTTAGACTAATTCTGAAAGATTCTTAAATTTTCTAAGCAAAAGCAATTTCCAGTATCTTTGCAGCAGGAATACCACTTATGGAAAAAGCACGCTTTAATAGTCTTACACAAGTTCAGAAACTGCTACTCATTATGGAGTCTGGGCGATTGATTATGGAAAAGAAAGAAGAAGAAAGTATCATGAAACTCTATATTTACAAGCAGTTTTATGTGGAAGTCATCTACGATCTCGACCTAAACAAAATTCGCAAAATAGACACCCCAGAATTAGGTTATATAGTAGATGAATACCTCGATGTTTTAAATATTGATGACATCCTGAACCTCTAATCAAACATATCGGATTTACTATGCAAAGACCCTCAAATATACAAATCCAAGAATACGATTACCCTCTAGAATCACATCGAATTGCACAGTATCCTTTAGAAGAAAGGGATGCTTCTAAGCTATTGTATTTTAATGGGAAAATTCAGGAAAGTCAGTTTAAAACGCTTTCAAGTTTCTTACCAGAAAATAGCCTTTTGGTTTTTAATGATACCAAAGTGGTTCAAGCTCGGTTGATATTTGCAAAAAATACAGGCGCTAGAATCGAAATATTTTGCCTAGAACCAGTGGAACCTACTCGCGAAATTCAAGATGCATTTCAGCAAAAAAGTGGAGTGGTTTGGAAATGCCTTATTGGCAATAGAAAGAAATGGAAAAGCGGTGAACTGGAAATGCCCTTTGAGTTAACTGGTCAAAAGAATGTGCTGAAAGCAGAAAAACTTAAAGACGAAAGAGAATATAGCTATATCCGTTTGACTTGGACACCTGAGGAGCTTGATTTTGCTACTGTATTGGAAGAGACTGGCAAAATTCCATTGCCTCCATATATGGATCGCAATGCCGAAGAGAACGATAAAATTAGATACCAAACCATTTATGCACGTAATGAGGGTTCGGTTGCTGCTCCAACAGCAGGATTGCACTTTACGGATGCGGTAATGGAGAAATTGTCTCATAAAAAAATAGAAACTCATTATGTGACCTTGCATGTGGGTGCTGGAACTTTTAAACCAGTTTCTGATGAGGAAGTGGGCAATCATATCATGCATACTGAGCAAATTTTGGTGAAGAAGGAATTAATTGAATCATTGATTAATAAAAAAGACCAAAAGCTAATAGCAGTAGGAACTACAAGTATTAGAACCTTAGAGAGTTTATATTGGATCGGCGTAAAAATGATTCATCAACCCAATCTAGAAGAATATAAAATCAGTCAATGGGAGGCTTATGAGTTGGACGAGCATATAGCGTCTTTACCCTCGGTAGAGCAATCATTACAAGCTATATTCGACTTTCTAATTCTGCACAAACTCCAGGAGCTGCGCTCCGAAACCCAAATACTCATTGGTCCAGGCTACGACTATCAAATGATTGATGGCATTATTACCAACTTCCACCAGCCAAAAAGCACATTACTCCTCCTCATATCGGCCTATTTGGGAGAGCAATGGAAAGAAATTTACCAATACGCTATGGACAATGATTTCCGCTTTTTAAGTTATGGAGATAGTTGTTTGTTTTTGTATGCTGAAGATTAATACCACTTCCTATTTAAAGTAGGCCTTAAGCACACTTTGAATTTTACAATGGTTAATGGCGATATACATATAGAAGAAGTCATAATTAGAATCTTAGTTTTACACTCGTATATTTTATTTATCGCTATACCTAAAGTTTCAATAGATTCCTGTTTAGTTTCACTACCTATCTAGATGAATATTTGTATCTTTATTTTTCATTACCAATAACTTATAAATATGAAATTGAAAGATATATACCATCAAAAGCAACAATCCTTATTATTTGATATCATTGAAGAAAACTCTGAGGATCCTAGAGAGTGGATTTTGTCACCTAAGCTAGAAATGATTATTCCTGATGAAGAAGCCCATTGTATAGTCAGAGCAATTTTGATTGACTCCAAACATAATGAAAATGATTGTTTTATGGATGTTTCACTACCTGAAAGAATCAGTGATTATGTCATTTTTCAGACTGAAGGCGGCTTAAATTATGTTCAAACTTATGAGTTAGAGGAAAAGGAAGTTATTCCAATGATTGCATGTGAGGCCACTGGTGATTACGAAATGTATTATTCACAGATGAAACCCAGTATAGGTATTGAGGTTTTAAAAAGAGGTCTAGAAATATCAAAGACTCCTTCTGTCATAGCAGAAGATTTAGGATATATATATCGTGATGAAAACAGGTACCAAGAAGCTTTGGATGCGTTTCTAATTTCTGATAAAAATGGTGTATCAAACGATTATATTTATAAAGAAATTCATGATTTGTATTTACTACTTCATGATAAAGAAAAGGCAGCTGTTTATGCAGAAAAATGTAAACATCTATTTTGAAAATATAAAAGCCCCTAATCTCGCGATCCGGGGCTTTTCTGAAATCAAAATCAATTCGGGTTTTATTAACAAATATCTTTATGTCTTTTTTAAATGTGCCTTCAAAAAAACACCTTTTTTTTAGGTCTTTGATAAGATGAGGTCAAAGACAAGGCTTTCGAAGTTTTGAAATTAAGGAGTTTACTTTTGTAAATGACTGATTTCAAATCTAGAGTAACGCAGTATTTGACATTTTCTTCCAAAGACTAATTAACGGAGAGCTTTTTCACCATAGATTTCTTAGTATTCGTTCTAACATCTTCCATAATCACCTTAACAAAATACATTCCCTTCATCTCTATGGTGAACTCTTTCTCCAAACTTACTTCTCCTAGGCCTAAACTATGACCAGTGGACTCCTCTATCATTCTTCCCGCAAAATCGAACACATAATAATGAACGATTTTATTCTCATCTACCTCTACTTCTATCTTTACCACTTGTCCACTAATCACAGGGTTAGGATATATATTAAATTGTGTTTCTTGTTCTATTTGTGAATTTTGAGCTTTTAAAGGACTAAAAAAGCTTAAGCTGAGTATGATAATAATACTGGTGGTAATTTGTAATACTTTTTTCATGGTTGGTCCTCCTAATTGTTCGTTCTTAACACTTATTCCTTAAACTTGTTGATACAAAGATAAGCTCTATAAAACGGGATATCAAGCCATTACAGCTCACCATTTGTATCCGTAGATATTTAAATCGTAAGTGTAGTTCTTTTCTCGTTTATTGTCTCATTCCTTTTTAAAATTATGCACTTTAGTGTTTCTTTTTTGTAATTTTTGTGCTTCGAAGCCGGAAGTTCGAAGCTAAAAGTAAATTTACTTCAGACTTCCAGCTTCAGGCTCCCAGCCATATTTGGTGATTAATAGAATAAAATACATTCGTAAAACAAAGTTACGATGATTTCATTCCAAGTGATTTAGTGAAACTAATCCATGAATATTGATGGAATTAAGTAATTTCGCCCCATGAATTTACAAGAAATCCTTCTTCAAATAGAACAAGAAGTGCAAGCAGAAACTTCTAGAGGAATAGCAGCAGACTATATTCCTGCCTTATCTAATATCGACCTAAATAAGTTTGGTATGGCAGTTCATACCGTTGATGGACAAGAATTTAAAGTAGGACAAGCCGATGAGTTTTTTAGCATACAAAGTATAGCCAAAGTATTCAGTTTGAGTATGGCTATGCAGCAGTTCGATGAAAAGGTATGGGAAAGAGTAGGCAAAGAACCATCGGGAACAAGATTCAATTCTTTGGTACAATTAGAATTCGAAGAAGGCATTCCGAGAAATCCATTTATGAATGCCGGAGCTTTGGTGATTACCGATATGATTACACAAAACCCTGGCAAGATGAAAAAGGAACTCCTTTCCTTTGTTAGAAATTTGGCTGGAAATCCTCAAGTTTCCTATGACTTCGAGGTAGCTCATTCAGAAAAAGAAGCAGGATATAGAAATGTGGCTTTAGCCAACTTCCTAAAGAGCTATAAAAACCTGAATAACGAACCTAAAGAGGTTTTAGATGTTTACTACCACCAATCGGCCATTCAAATGTCATGCGCCGATTTAAGCCGAGCATTTATTTTCCTTGCGAACAAAGGATTCTCTCCATTTTGTAAACAAGAAGTATTGAGTCTACGCCAAAGCAAAAGAATGAACTCCCTCCTACTCACTAGCGGGCTCTACGATGCTGCCGGCGATTTTGCCTATCGTGTTGGATTACCGGGCAAAAGCGGTGTGGGTGGAGGCATAGTCGCTATCATCCCAGGTCAATTGGTGGTTACGGTATGGTCTCCGGGTTTAAACCCATCTGGAAATTCCAAGATTGGATTAAGGGCTTTAGAACTGTTTACCACTTATACTGGCATTTCGGTTTTTTAGAAACTTCTTGTTGCATTTATCTAACTTGTCAAACTCATTACAGTAGAGACTAAAATCTACATTCCATACATTTCATTTATAGCCTATGCTATTATATTTCCTATTGACTCCTCAAGTACTAGCTTAGCACATCCAAATTGCCATTCCAAATAATTTTGATTAACTTAGTATTCGAATAATTTATTAAAAATCAAGATTTATAAAAATGGGGAAGAAATACATACTATTCCTAGGCCTTATTGTGCTTCATTTTATTTTTACTAGCTGCAAAGTGAATCAGCAAGAAGAAAAGAAAGAACTATTAATATATTGTGGCATAACTATGATTCGTCCGATGACGGAAATAAAACAGATCATCGAAAAACAAGAAAACTGTCATATTGAAATATCAAAGGGAGGCTCTGGTAATTTACTGAATGCCATTGAGCAAAATGGTGTTGGAGACTTGTATTTGCCTGGTTCCGAATCCTATATTTACACGGCATTTAAAAAAGGAATAATAACAGATACGGCCAAAGTTGGTCACAACAAATTAGCCGTCATCGTTCAAAAAGGAAACCCATTAAATATCAAAGCTGAAATTCAAAGCCTCACTTCTAAAGATTATTATGTTGTTATTGGTAATCCAAGTAGCGGAAGCGTGGGAAAAGCAACCAAAAAGCTATTGGTTTCAGAAGGTGTATTTGAAGAAGTGGAACAAAATGCTATTCGGTTTACCACAGACTCAAAAGACTTAAGCATGGCTATTATAAATGATGAAGCCGATATTGTGATAAATTGGTATGCCACCTATACTTGGGATCGAAATAGCGATTATATGGATATATTGGATATTCCATGCCTTGAAAACACAAAAAAGAGATTGATTTTGGCACAATTAGAAAGTAGTCAACATCCTGATATTGCGCAAAAGATTATGACTTATGCAATTTCTCCAGAGGGCCAAGCCATCTTTAAAAAACACGGACTGAATTAAATTAGAAGCTATGAAAAAATCAATTTCAAGAAAAATTATTTTGATGATGGTGAGTTTCTTGTTTTCCATCCTCCTTTTAATGACCATTAATAATCTGATAGTAAACGCTAAAGCCAAAGATGAGAGAATCATCTTCAATGAACAGCAACATATCAACCTTATTAAAATATTACAGAATAAACTGAACGAGTTACATCAGATATCTTATCGATTAAACCGCTTGGAAGACATTCGCTTATTCACTAAACAAGAAAAGGAAATCAAAAGCCTTTTAGCAGATATTGATCTATTAACTGATGTTTTAATATCTGGTGGTGAATATGAGAATAATATAAAAATCAACATTTATAATCAAGACCTATTTACCGATAAAATAATATATCAGGCCTTTAATAAAGAATTTAGCAGCGAGATTGTAGAATTATCTCCTAGATTAAGTATGATAAATGATCTTTCAAATCATTTGGTTATCGTTATGAAGGAGTATTATGAATCAGAAAATGAGCAACAATACCGAGAAGTAAATTCTCATTACAAACAACTGGAGAGTTTAATTAGCAGAGCAATAGAAACAGCCAATAGAGCTTATCTTCAGGTTCAAGAAAGAAAAACTCAACTCCATCAAAACATGGACAATAGAATTCAGAGATATAATTTATATCGCTATCTGTTTTTGTTTTTGATGGTTATAGCTATAATTATTCTAATCACACAAATGCTCAAACAAATCTATCATTTGATTGACAGACATGAGCAATCGAAGAAAGACCTAGAAGAAAACAATCAAACCATTCAGAAAATTTTAGATGCACTGCCAGTAGGAATAGCTTTAGCCAACCGCAAACAAGAGATTCAGCAAATCAACAAAACCGCATTAAAATGGATGAATGATGCCAATGAGGCTGACTATATAAACGAACACTGTGGCAATGTCTTTTGCCTAGATGATGAGGAGAAATGCCCCATTACTTCTAATGATTTGGCTGTACATGATATTGAATTGGGATTAAAAGGCAAAGATGGAAAAGTAAGTACCGTTGTTAAAAGTGCCATTCCCATTAGGCTCCACAATCAGGATATGATTTTGGAAGCATTTATGGATATCAGCAAACAAAAAAGTGTTGAACAAGAGCTACTAGAGCAAAAACAATTTAATGATGCCGTTTTAAACTCTGCTTTAGTTGGGATTATTGTTATAGATGCTATTAGCCACAATATACTAAGCGTTAATGATAAAGCAAAAGAGATGATCGGTACAGATAATGCTCATATTATTGGTAGTGTGTGTAATCATTTCATCTGCCCTACCGACAAAGGCAGCTGTCCTATTTCGGATTTTGACGAACAAATACACAATCAACGAAAAACACTAATCACTGCTGATAAGAAAGAAAAACAGATTCTTAAAAGCGTAAAAAAAGCGGTAATAAATGGTCGTGATGTATATGTAGAAAGCTTTATAGATATTTCTGAAAGAACAAAAGCGGAACAAGAATTAAAAAAATTGAGTATGGTGGTTCAGGAATCTCCAAATTCCATTGTTATTACCAAAACCAATGGAGAAATAGAATATGTAAATCCTGCTTTTGAATTAGTAACAGGATATAGTTCGGAGGAGGTTATTGGCCAAAATCCTAGAATTTTAAATGCCAGAAATGAGGAAAACAAAATCGACTATAAGGAGATGTGGAAAACCATAGAAAATGGTCAAGTTTGGCGAGGTGAGTTCTGTAATAAAAAGAAGAATGGAAATGTCTTTTGGGAATTGGCCAGCATTTCTCCAGTAAAAAACTCCAAAGGAATCATCACCCACTATATTGCCATTAAAGATGATATCACCAACAGAAAAAAATCTGAATCACAATTAACCATAGCTAAAGAAAATGCAGACAAGGCCAATAAAGCCAAGAGCTTCTTCCTTGCAAAAATGAGTCACGAAATCAGAACTCCAATGAATGGGATTATGGGAATGACTGATATTATCATGCAAGGAACAGAAGATGCTGACCTTCAAGAAAAACTAAAAGTCATTAGTGTTTCAGCTGAAAACCTATTAACCATTATCAATGAAATTCTTGACTTTAGTAAAATAGAAGCTGGACAAGTTGAATTAGAGAAGATTCCTTTTAACTTAAAGAAAATGCTTACCGAGGTTGAGGAATTACTGATGATTAAAGCAAAAGCGAAGCAATTATATCTAAAGACCAGAATCTCCGATCAACTCCCTACATCTGTTCTTGGCGACCCTACCAGAGTGAAACAAATCATTATCAATTTGGTAAACAATGCCATCAACTTTACTGAGGAAGGTGGTATAACCATATTCCTAGAAAAGAAAAGACAAAATTTAAAATCTCCTAATTTTACGCTAGGAATCAATGTAATAGATACTGGCATTGGGATTTCAGAGGAAGGTAAGAAAAAGCTCTTCATGGCCTTTTCTCAAACCGATAGTTCAACAACCCGAACCCACGGAGGAACCGGATTAGGCTTATTAATTAGCAAAGATTTGAGTCAACTGTTTGGTGGAAATATAGGAGTTGATAGTCAATTTGGCGAAGGAAGTACCTTCTGGGTAGAAATACCAACTCAGGAGGCTCATCAAGACCTTCAAGATACCCACTCCAGCAAAAATAATGACTTCATTATTAAGGATAATTTGAATATTCTACTTGCCGAAGACAATAAAATCAATCAAAAAATAGCCATCATCAATCTTGAAAAACTGGGCCATCAAGTAGAAATTGCCAATAATGGTAGAGAAGCATTAGAGCTATTTAAGGAAAATCATTACGATTTGGTTTTAATGGATATTCAAATGCCAGAAATGAGTGGCTTAGAAGCAACAGGTTTGATTAGGGTTCATGAAATAAGATCTAAGAAAATAAGGAAAACACCAATCATTGCATTAACAGCAAATGCCTTAAAAACCGATAAAGACAAATATATTGCCGCCGGAATGAATGATTACTTAAGTAAGCCATTTAAGCTTCAGGATTTGATTCGTGTTTTATCTGAATCTTATTAGGGTAATTTCTAAGCTATCCATCAATTCATTTTATAATGAATTGATGGAATATTAATTTCAAAACCAGAAAGGCATTCTACCAACCCAAAAGATAAGAAAAAATGAGAGGAGCCACTATAGTAGCATCTGATTCTACAATAAATTTTGGCGTATTCTCATCCAGTTTTCCCCAAGTAATTTTTTCGTTAGGAACAGCACCTGAGTAGGAACCGTAGCTGGTGGTTGAATCCGAAATCTGACAGAAATAGCTCCAAAATGGGGTATCCACTCTTTCCAAATCTTGATAGAGCATTGGTACTACACATATTGGGAAATCTCCTGCAATTCCTCCTCCGATTTGAAAAAATCCTATTCCATTATCTTTAGTGTTCTCAGTATACCAATCGGCCAACCAAGTCATATATTCAATTCCTGACTTTACTGTACTAGGCTTCAATTCACCTTTTATACAATAAGATGCAAAAATATTTCCCATGGTAGAATCTTCCCAACCAGGAACCACTATAGGTAAGTTCTTCTCTGCGGCGGCCAGCATCCAACTGTTTTTAGGATCAATTTCATAATACTGTTCCAATACGCCAGAAAGCAAAAGCTTATACATATATTCGTGGGGAAAATATCTTTTCCCTTCAGCTTCGGCCTTTTGCCAAATCTCAAAAATATGCTCCTGCAATCTTCTAAAAGCCTCCTCCTCGGGAATACAAGTATCTGTTACTCTATTTAAACCTCTATCGAGTAATTCTCTTTCTTGAATGGCTGATAAATCGCGATAATGAGGCACTCTTTCATAATGCGAATGAGCCACCAAGTTCATCAAATCCTCTTCTAAGTTAGCACCAGTGCAAGATATAATTTGAACTTTATCTTGACGTATCATCTCTGCTAATGATTTTCCTAACTCTGCAGTACTCATAGCACCTGCTAAAGTCATCATCATTTTATTTCCTTGGCTTAACTGAAGCTCGTATCCTTTAGCGGCATCTACCAATGCAGCAGCATTAAAATGTTTGTAATGCTCGAGCATAAACTGTGAAATAGGGCCTTTATTCATCGTATTTAAATTTATAAGAAAGTAATTTGTAATATAATTTTGCAGCTAAAAACTCTGATGCTTTATGATTCTCAATGGGTGCCAGCTCAACCAAATCGAAACCAACCACATTATTGTTCTCAAAAACTCCTCTTAAAAATTCTAAGGTAGGATACCATTCCAAGCCACCAGGTTCTGGAGTTCCTGTTGCTGGTAAAATGGAAGGATCAAAAGCATCTAAATCAATGGTAATATAAACATGCTTGGTATTAATGAGCTCAAGAGCCTCCTCCATCCAATCATTGCGATTACCCACAATATCTTGTGCAAAAAAGCATTTGTCTGCGTTTATAAATTGCATTTCACTAACATCCATACTTCGGATACCCACTTGAATCAAATTGGTGTTTTTTGAAGCATCATGTAAAGCACAAGCATGATTATAAGGGGAGCCCATATAGGATTCCCTTAAATCGGCATGAGCGTCCAAATGAACCACCGTAAGATCAGGATATTTCTCATATAATGCTTTAATAATACCAATGCTTATTGAATGTTCACCGCCAAAAAAAGTCAAAAACTTATCGGTCTCCACCCATTTCTTTGCTTGCTCATAAATAGCTTCATAGCTAGCTTCGGGAGATCGATTTTCAATAATCTCAGGCAGAATATGGATTCCCTTTTCATAAACCTCAGAATCGGTTTCCATGTCGTATAACTCCATATTTTCTGCAGCATCTAAAAAAGCCGCAAAACCCTTGTCCGCTCCTTTGCCCCATGTACTGGTTCCATCATAAGGAATGGATTGTAATAAAATGGCTGAACTTTTAAAGTCAGCATATTTATCCTCTATACCTCCAAAATTCTTCATCTTACTTATTATACCCTAAAATATTAAACATATCATTAGCTGATTGCTCTTCTCTATACACATAATCAACTATATTTCCTTTGCTATCTCTATCTATAATTACATGTTTTGGCGAAGGGATTAAACAATGTTTGATTCCTCCGTAACCACTTATCGAATCTTGGTAGGCTCCGGTATGGAAAAAACCAAGATATAATGGTTCTTTATCTTTTGAATTATACTTTGGCAATAATACTTCCTGATTTAAATCCTCAGAGTTATAATAGTCAGAATGGTCACAACTGATTCCACCAATATTAACTCTTCCGTATTCATTATCCCATTTATTAATGGGTAATAGAATAAATTTTTCGTGTATACTCCAAGCATCAGGAATGGTATTCATTAAACTATTATTAATGATATACCAAGTTTCAGCATCATTCTGTTGCTTTTGTTCCAATACTTTAAAGATAATTGCTCCAGACTCCCCAACAGTATATTTTCCGAATTCCGTAAAAAGATCAGGTTCTAAAACAGCATCTTTAGTACAAGCTTCTTTAATATTTTTAATGATCTCATTGATCATATATTCATAATTATACTCAAAGCCTAAGTGGTTACGGATAGGGAATCCTCCTCCTAAATTGAAGGAATCTAGATTCTTGCTTTCTTTTTTTAGTTCAATGTATAATTTAAGGGCTTTTTGAAATTCACCCCAATAATAGAGTGTATCTTTAATACCGGAATCCACAAAAAAGTGCAACATTTTAAGTTCAAACTTATCATTATCGCGAAGTTTTGTTTTAAAGAATTTAATAATTTCTGAAGGTGCAATTCCTAATCTCGAAGTATAGTAGGCAGATTGAGCTTCCTCATTAATAGCCATACGTAATCCGATTCGAAGAACTTGTTTTGTTTTGATTTTCTGTAAGCGATCAAACTCAGCGATACTATCTAAAATAATAATAGAATTGCCAAACCCAGCCTCTTGGAGTCTAACGATTTTTGCTAAATATTCCTCTGTTTTGAATCCATTATGAACAATGATTCTGTCTTTTGAAATCTTCCCTTTACCAGCCAGATTAATGATTAAATCAATATCAAACTCTGAGGAGGTCTCCAAATTGACTTTATGCTTAAGTGCCTCATTAATGACGTGATAAAAATGGTTGCACTTGGTACAATAACAAAAATGATACTTCCCTTTATAAGCATTATTCTTGATGGCTCTATTAAATAGATTCCTGGTTTTCTTTATCTGGTCACCAATTTTAGGCAAATAGATAAAACGAAAGGGTGTTCCGTGTTTTTCAATTAAGTGCTTTAAAGAAACACCATGAAAAGTTAAATAGTCGTCACGCAAATCGAAACCTTCCTGAGGAAAGTAGTAAGATTGCTCAATCAAATCAAAATATGTATTCTTCATTTACGTATTCATAAAGTAGTTATTATTTTGTTTATTTCTTTAATATCTCGTATAAATCTGTGCGTCTGTCTTTTAGATTCTTAACAGACCCATAATTATGCAATTCTCTCAATAAATCCACATCCACATCTGCTATCAATATCATTTCGGTATTCGGTGTGGCTTCCGCTTTTATTCCATTTGTTGGGAAATGAAAGTCGCAAGGAGTTAAAACCATAGATTGTGCATATTGGATATCCATATTATGCACATTTGGTAAGTTCCCAACACTACCTGCAATCACCACATAGCATTCATTCTCTATGGCACGAGCTTGAGCACAATTTCTTATTCTAGAATACCCGTTCTGAGTATCGGTTAGGAATGGAACAAATAGAATGCTCATACCTTCATTAGCCAATATCCGAGATAACTCAGGAAATTCTACATCGTAGCAAATCAAAATACCAATTTTACCACAATCAGTATCAAATGTTTTAATTTGATCCCCCCCTTTTAAGGCCCACACTTTTTCTTCATCTGGGGTGACATGGATTTTCTCGAAACGCTCGATGGAACCATCTCTACGACAAAGGTAACCTACATTATACAGGTCATTACCTACCATCTCAGGCATACTTCCAGTGATAATATTTATATTATAACTAACAGCCAACTTGGAAAATTCTTGAGTCAACTCTTTGGTATACTTTGCTAATTCTCTAATCGCATCCGCCTCGCTCATATGATTATATGCAGCCATCATAGGCGCATTAAAAAACTCAGGAAACAAAGCGAAATCACTTTTATATCCACTTAAAGCATCAACAAAATACTCTGCTTGCTGCATTAATTCTATTGGAGACTTATATGACCTCATCTGCCACTGTACCACTCCTAAACGAACTATCTTTTTGATGGTTTCGGCTTTGGTTTTCGGCTTTTCATAGAAAATATTATTCCACCTTAACAAAACAGCATAATCATCAGAAGCTTTGTCTCCTTCCAAATAGTTTTTCAAAACCCGAAGTGGATGAAAATCATTGGATAATTGGAAGTTTAATACCGGATCATGGATTTCCTTGGATCTTACCTTCTCTAGATATTGTTTTGGACTGATGCTGTCTTTGTATTTATAATAGTTTGGAATTCTACCGCCAAACAAAATACCTTTCAAGTTTAATCTTTCGCAGAGCTCCTTCCTATAATCGTAAAGCCTACGTCCTAGTCTCAACCCTCTGTATTGTGGCTTTATAAAAACATCAATACCATATACAAAATCACCACTTTCGGTATGTGTTTCAAAGGTAAAATTATCTGTAATATCTTTATAAGTATGCTGTTCGTCAATGCTCTTCGAATCGATGATGATAGATAAGGCGCAACCAGCAATATCACCATTTACTTTGATTACAATTTGACCTTCAGGAAAGATATCTATAAGCGTACGGATACTATCCTCACGCCAATAGGAATCAGTCATAGTATGGTAAGCACTGATCATTACTTCTTTTAATTCAGCATAATCAGCAAGACCTAAATAGACCAGTTCAACGTTATGTATTTCTCTTTTCATTAGGCATAAAACAGTGTTTAAAATTACTAAAGTTTCTATTCAAAAACTTCAGTATCAAAAATATTTCTTTATAGTTCTACGGGTTTTCTAAAAAACAAAAATAAAATGAGACGCTACTAAAACACTAAGCCACACTGATAACCAAACCATTGCAGCTATAATAATAGCTTCTCATTGATAAAAAAAACCGCGGCAAATATAATCTTTTTGTCATAAGAGTGTCACAATTCTAAAAACAATTCCATAACACGTATATGATTGATATACTATTATATACATGCAATTATATTCTCATATATTTAGGTTCAGAGCAAAATGAAACAAAACATACTGTGTGTTATGGTTCTCTAGACACAAATTACATTCAATACCATCTGGTTATGAAACTAAATCCTTCCTATAAGAATCCATAAAAATGGTATTCAAAACAAGAAAACACAATACTATGCCCGACAAAGTTGAGTGCCATTTTTAAATTCTTTTACAGTAACTCCATTGGCTTTTTTAAAGGAACGTGCCAAATGACTACTGTCGGTGAAGTTCAGCTGATAGGCAATTTCTTTTAGGCTGAGGTCGGTATGCAAGACTTTGGTCTCTACTATTCTGAGCTTCGACTTTAGAATATACTCTGCCAAACTCATTCCTGCTTTTTTCTTGAAATACTCCGAGAAATAAGACTTGGACACCCCAAACTTCTCCGCCAATATTGGAATACGAAGTTTTTCACTATCAATAATATGGGTATTAACATATCGTAAGACCTCCCCAAAACGATTGTCTTTTTCATTGCCCTGATCCACATATTTTTTTTCTATGCTTCGAGCCAATATATTTAAAATAGAAGCCACCGTGCCCGCAATAATCGATTCAGAATAAGAATCGGCTACCTGATATTCTTGATATATGGATTTGATATTATTAATAATAAACTGTCTTTCGCCATCAGAAGAAATAATATCACCAGGTACCTTATTATAATTAGCTAGTATATAAGCTATCTTATCAAACCAAGCATTATAATCTGTAAGTCCATGGTCCTTTAAAAAATAATGATCGGTAAACCGAATAAAATAAAACCTCGTTGGTTCTGCTAACTTAAAAGAATGACAATCGAGAGGAGGGAGTAAGAAAACATTCCCTTCTTTAAACTCAAACTCATGCTGATTGATACATTGAAAACCTGAGCCTTTCTCCACATATACTATTTCAAAAAAGTTATGCTGATGTGGTCTTTTTCCCCAAGAAGACATTTCTTCGATATGAATTTCAAAAATATGATGCACGGACTCTCTTTTCATTGTATTAATATTGGTTATATTGTGCAAATATAGGTATATTGAAATATATAAATCACATAAAACACCGAAAAACCATATATTTTATCTAATAAACCAATATATATACCATTTATACCCCTATCCTTACAATAATTAGACAATATGGATTCCCTAATTTTGCCACATCAATAATGAAAAAGAATATGGAGTCTTAGGATTAGGAAAACAAATGAACTCCATTAAAAAAGCTTAAATCATTAATCACTTAAAAAAATACAATAACATGAACAATCAAAAGCTAACCATCATAGCTAGAATAACAGCTAAAGAAGAGAAAAGAGATTTAGTAAAAACAGAATTACTAAAGCTAATAGATATTACTAGAGCAGAAGAAGGATGTATTAATTATGACTTACATCAAGATCAAAAAAACCCGAATCTCTTTCTATTCCATGAGAACTGGGAAACCAGAGCATTATGGCAGGTCCATATGAATAATCAACATCTAGCTGATTATTTAAAAGCCACCGAAGGCGCGGTAGAGGAATTTATTGTTCATGAGATGAGCCATATCGCGTAATCTATAATCATTAAATACAAATCAAGATGAAGCATTTTAATATACTTATACTAGCTATCCTGCTTGCTACTTTTACTCAAAATTATGCTCAGCTTCCAACTGGAACAAAAGAAAATAATGAAGTCATACTGGCTTCTGAAGTAGAGTGGACTTATTTAAATCCAGCTCGTGGAGATAAAGCCCCAATGGCAGGAACTCTTTGGGGAGAT
The DNA here is from genome assembly GCF_013166655.1 of Lentimicrobium sp. L6. Classification (NCBI taxonomy): domain Bacteria; kingdom Pseudomonadati; phylum Bacteroidota; class Bacteroidia; order Bacteroidales; family Lentimicrobiaceae; genus Lentimicrobium; species Lentimicrobium sp. L6. Next base: position 29,437 of record NZ_JABKCA010000014.1, on the reverse strand, counting down.
CGCAATGGAACTGAAGCTACGGGCTTTCTTTTGAAACCATCAGATGGTTTTAAATCTCCTCCACATATCCATAATGTTTCCTACCGTGGTATCGTTATTAATGGTTTCATTCATAATGACGACCCAAATGCTGAAAACATGTGGCTTCCAAGCGGCTCTTTTTGGACACAGCCCAAAGGCGAAATTCATATAACAGCAGCAAAAGGGGCTAATACTTTCGCATATATTGAAATTGAAGAAGGTCCTTATCTGGTACATTCTACAGAAGATGCATTTCATACTGAAGAAACAGCTCTCAATTTAGATGAATCGAATATGGTTTGGTTAGATGCATCAGATATGGTATGGATTGAGCAAAAAAGCTCCTCTAGTTTCGACAAACCTGTACAAATCGCAATGCTTTGGGGAGAAACAAAACAAGAAAAACTAAATGGAAGTTTAATCAAATTACCAGCAGGTTTTAAAGGTGAAATCCAAAGTGAAAGCAATAATTTCCGAGCTGTAGTCATTCAAGGACCAATTGATTACCTAGAACCTGGAACATCAGATCTACAAATTTTAGATGCTGGTAGCTATTTTAGTTCTAATGGAAGCTCAAATCATCAGCTTGCTTCTCCTAAAGATAAAGAGAGTTTAATATATGTTCGAAGCACTGGAAAATACAAAGTTGTTTTAGATTAATAATCATAAATAAAAAGGAAGATGAAGAAATTAATATTTATAAGTTTGAGTGCCCTACTAATGTTATTTAATCACTCAGCATTTGCTCAGAACCCAAATAATATAGAGCAACCAGACAAAAACATCAGCAGATTCCCCATTCCCACAGTAAATGATTTACCAGAGGATATTAAAGAAACGATGTTAAAAGTTCAAGAAGCCAGAGGATTTGTTCCCAATGTACTGTTCGCCTTGGCGCATCGACCCGAAGAATTCCGAGCTTTTATTAAATACAATAATGCGATCATGAAAAAAGAAAGCGGTTTAAGCCCTGCTGAAAAGGAAATGATCATTATCGCAACATCAAACGCAAATGGCTGCATGTATTGCGTGATGTCTCATGGGGCCAGCCTACGAGTCATTAGCAAACAGCCTACCCTATCCGATCAAATTGCAGTAAACTATCGTGAAGCCGATATCAGCCCACGTCAAAAAGCCATGATCAATTTTGCCATGAAAGTATCTAATGATTCAAAAAGCATTAATCATAATGACTTTGAAACCTTACATCAGCATGGATTTTCTGATGAAGATATCTGGGATATCAATGCCATCATCGCTTTTTATGGACTTTCAAATCGAATGATGAATTTTGCTAAAGTCCGCCCTGATGAAGAGTTTTATATGATGGGTCGTAAATAATAAATCAATTAAATATTTAAAACATACAAAAATGAATTTAAAAGAAATTTTAAACTGGCGCTATTCCACCAAAGAATTTGATTCTAATAAAAAAATCTCTACCGAGGATTTTGAGCAAGTGAAGACGCTATTACAAATGAGTCCATCGAGTACCAATATACAACCTTGGCATTTTGTAATTGCCAGTACTGAAGAAGGGAAAGAACGTATTGCCAAAGGAACTCAAGGTTTTTATCAGTTTAACGAGCCTAAAGTAAAAGATGCTTCTCATGTGATTGTATTCTGTTCCAGAACCGATGCCGATGAAAAGTATATGCAACATCTACTAGACACTGAGGACAAAGATGGACGTTTCCCCAATGAGGAAATCAAACAAATGACCAACGGAGGACGTAATATCTTTGCCAATATGCATCGCTACGATTTTAAGGATCTACAACATTGGATGGAAAAACAAGTCTATTTGAATATCGGAAACCTACTTTTAGGTGTGGCTACTTTAGGTATTGATGCCCTACCGATGGAAGGTGTAGATTTAAAAGTAATTGATGAAGAGTTTAGCCTACGTGAAAAAGGATTTACTGCTGTTGCCGTAGTTTCTTTAGGATATAGAACCGAAACCGATTTTAATACTACTGATAAAACACCAAAATCAAGATTATCTCAGGAGGAAATTTTTACTCTTTTAAAGTAATTGTATAATTATAGCATAAAAAAATGGCTAGCACGGATTTAAAAATCCGTGCAATTTTACCTTTTAATTTATTCTTAATTAAAGAAAACATGAAAAATATTTTTATCACTGGCGCCACAGATGGCATAGGAAAACTACTAGCTTTTAAACTAGCTCAAGAAGGTCATACCTTGCTTTTACATGGTAGAAGTGCCCAAAAACTTACAACACTTAGCACTGAAATAAAAGCCAAAACCAATAATACCAACTTATTGGAGTTTGTTGCCGATTTCTCTGATTTATCTTCGCTACGAAATATGGTCGAGCAGATAAAAAATAAAGTCAGCAAAATCGATATTCTCATTAATAATGCTGGAGTTTTTAAAAGCCCTATCGCAAAAAATGAGGAGGGCTTCGATTTGAGATTTGTAGTGAATTATCTCGCTCCCTACCTACTCACCAAGGAATTGATTCCTCTATTAGAGAAAGGGACCGAAGCACGTATCATCAACCTAAGTTCAGCCGCTCAAGCTCCAGTTTCTTTAGAAGCTTTAAAAGGCCACACAAGTATCTCAGTAAACGAGGCCTATGCACAGAGTAAATTAGCCCTTACCATGTGGAGCATGCGCTTGGCAAAAGAACAAAAAGCCATCAGCGTCATAGCTGTAAACCCAGGCTCTTTACTCAATACCAAAATGGCCAATGAAGCTTATGGGCAATATTGGTCACCTGCAGAAAAAGGCACAGATATCTTATATGATCTTGCCCTTTCGGAGGAGCATAAAGGCCTTACGGGTAAATACTACGATAATGACAATGCCATGTTTGCTCAAGCACATCCCGTTGCTTATGATGAAGCGGCTATTACGAGCTTAATTAGCGAGACGGAGAAACTGATTCAGGAGTAATTTCAAAGGTGTTCATCCTATAATCATGCTGGCTTAACACAAACTACATAAAGCCTTAAAGAACTGAATTTCTTCGCCATAAAGAGCATCTATTTTTCAATCAGTATCATTTACGAAAGTAAATACCTTAATTTGATCTTGAATAAGAATAATATGCCTCTGAAATGCTAATTATCATTCAATTCTGCACAATAATTATAATATTCAAGTATCACCATTAAATAAAAATCAATTTAAAAATGAAATATACAGGACCAATATACCGCCCACCTTACGAAGCCAACACCCTTTTGCTTCAGGTTACTGTAGGATGTGCACATAATAAATGTACTTTTTGTACCATGTACCGCGATGTTCAATTTTCCATGGAAAAACTGGACCAAATAGAAAGAGATTTACAAGAAGCAAAACAGCAGCACCCAAATGTAAGGAGAGTATTTTTAGTAAATGGTGATGCTTTTGTTTTGTCTGCTAGAAGACTCAAACCCATTGCTGAATTAATCCATAAATACTTGCCCAAAGTAGAAACCATTACCATGTACGCCTCTGTCAGCAATATCAAAGGAAAAACAAACGTAGAATTACAAGAATTAAGAGATTTGAGAATTAATGACCTTTGGGTAGGTGCAGAAACAGGACATGCTGAGACCTTAAAATATCTCAATAAAGGAGCTTCTCTAGAGGATTCACAAGAGCAATTAAAAAGACTAAATAAAGCAGGAATCGATTTTTTCTTTGGATTTATGTTTGGAGCTGCTGGCAGTGGAAAAGGTATGGAAAATGCCATAGCTACAGCAAAACTCATTAACGAAACCAAGCCCATAGGAATAGTTCCTACTACCTTAGGAGCTAATGGTGGTAGTCCACTTGCTCATGATATAGAGAAAGGAGTTTATCAGCTTGCAACAGAACTCGAAGTACTAGAAGAACAGAAAAAACTCATTGATTTAATTGAAATAGAAACTGAATATCTAGGTATTCATGGCATTAATACAGTGCCTTTTGATTCTTTGCTACCCAGAGATAAAGAAAAATCAATACAAAGAGTAGATGCAATGATTGAAAGACTCGACCATAATTATTTAAATAGTATTCCGGAGCGACATTCCATATAATTAAACAGAAAATCCAGAGAAATAAAAAAGCCTGTCATGATTGACAGGCTTTTTTTAATATGCTTAAAGGGGTAGATTAAACTACTCTAACTTTAACTGCGTTCATTCCTTTTGGACCTTCTTCTACATCGTAGCTTACTTTGTCACCTTCATTTATTTCATCAATTAGGCCATTAACATGTACAAATACATCTTTTTCACCTGATTCAGGAGTAATAAACCCAAATCCTTTAGAATTATTGAAAAACTTTACTGTTCCGTTACTCATCTTATTTTTTTTATATGAACTGCAAATGTAGGCTATTATTATGACTGTACATAATGACGTTTTAATTATACATAAATATTGGTTTAAATGCACTTCATATAGATATTTCTTCCAGTACTTAATTTTGAAACGTGTTTGTTATTATCCAAATTGTTTTGCGAGTATTGACTGCTCATAGCCTAAATTAGTAGTCGGGGATTGTGAACCTACAAGGCACATCAAAGTTCTACTACGTTAGGATCTTTACATACTACTGTTATAGAAAATCCCATCACTATTACTTGCTTTCTTTACCAGTAACAATAATAAATAAATTTTATATCAACTCTTTTCAGGACTTGTTATGCCTTTTAGATACTCAGATTCTTCATAAACCTACCTTCATGAAGAAATTAAAGATAACTAATTTAGAATTAAAACTTGGTTCTCCTCTCAGAATTTCATCCACATCAACTCCAAGTTTCACCAAGTTTTTACGATCTGATCTAAAAAATGCGTTTCCTTTTTCCAAATCAAATTCTGGATGAAACTGTGTTCCTAAAACACAAGATTCATAATTGATATATGCTTGAATATGTGTATGTCCATTGGTGGCCAAAAGCTCCGACCAAATGGGAAGCTCCACAACTTCATCGAAATGGTGTTGCCAAACATCCTCTTCTCCTTTTACTCCTAATAGACTCGCCGCAGAATCTAGAAAATAAACTTTTTCCCAACCTGCTTCAAAACCTTTAGAAGCTGGACGAATTGCATGCCTACCCACCATAGCCAATGCCAAAAGTTGATGACCATAACAGATACCCATCTGCCAAATTTTCATTTCGGATGCCTTTTGGACTAAAGCCACAGCATTCTCAGTAAATGGGGAAACATCATTTATAGAAAGTGTAGAACCAGAATGGATGATATGAGTAAAACTCATCTCTTCCCAATTCTCCGGAAAAGAATCCTCTGTTTGAATATGGAAAGTTTGAGTTTCTATGTTTTCTTCAAAACAGCTTTCTATTAAAGGTGTTTCAAATTGATCAATAGAATAATCGAGGATTAAAATTTTAGGACTTTTCATTTTTTTCGGTTCAATATTTTGCAAAACTCAGAATATGGAAGCTGCAAAGCTATTATTTTTTATTCAATGCCAAATCAACTCCAAAACCTTTTCTTTTATCTTCTACTTTCAATAAAACAGCAAAGAATAAACCCAATAAACCAAGGCCTGCAAACATGAGCATAGTAGGAGTATAGTTAAGGGTTTCTGGATTTCCAGGATTGGTATAATCCAATATAAGTCCAGAAAGTATTGGGAAGGCAAATAGTCCCAAATTCTGAATGGAATACATCAATCCATAAGCCGTTCCTATTTGTTTCTCGTCAACCAATCTCACCATAGTGGGCCACATGGCTGCCGGAACTAAAGAGAATGAAATCCCTAATAATATCATGGGAAAATGAGGCGCAAAATCGGTGAAAGCAAAATTTAGATGAATGAGTACAAGGAGTGAGGCTCCAAAAATCATTGCGGTAGCAGCTTTTCCATATCTATCAATTAAAAAGCCAAAAGCAGGAGTAAAAATCAGGGTACCAAGAGGCAATAATGAGGTGATCTCTCCACTTTCAATACTGGATAAACCAAATTTATTAAGAAATAAATCGGGAGCAAAAGCTAAAAACGGAAATACTGCTGAGTAAAAAGTGACACATATTAGTGCAATATAGATAAAGGCAGGATTGGTCAATATTTTGCCTATATCAGACATTTTAAACCCTTCCTTAGATTCTTTTACCTGAGCACTTTGGACTTCCTTATCATACCTAGTATCAAGCAGCATATAAACCATAAAGGCTAATAATCCCGCCAAAACAAGAACGGCAGCAAACCAAATGGCGGTACTTAAATGGGCTCCACCATCAGAAATACGTGGAGATAATTGCAAAGCTGCGAATGTTCCTAGACGACCAAAACCTACTTTCAATCCAAAGGCCAGGGCTAAATCTTTACCTTTAAACCATTTCACTAATATCTTACTGATCACTACAATACTAGTTTCGGCACCCAAGCCATAGAAGAATCGGCCCAATAACATCATTTTTAATTCGGGAGAATAGTTTGGAAGAATAGAAGAGAAAAGACCATGAGTAAATCCACCCTCTCTATAATAATCGGAAGCACCGTAGGCGGTAAGCATGGCACCAAAAGCCATAAAGAAGATAAAGATGAATCCCGTTCTTCTAATTCCGAGTTTATCTAAAACCACACCTCCAATCACTGCCATCAATAGGAAAGTATTGGGAATGGAATAGAAGGAAACAAATAAACCATAATGCGTATTGCTATAGCCAAACTCTGACATCAACTGATCTTTAAGTGTAGAAAAGGCATCGTAGAAATAATAATTAGCCGAGAGTATAAAACCCACTAGGATTAAAATTCCCCAACGCATTCCAGGAGATTCACTAATCTTTCTTTTAAATTCCTCCATTTGTTTTTTTAGCAAAAATAGACTTTTTATATTCTCTCTGAGGAGGCTATTCAAGAGAATACAGAGTCCATTTAGAACTATAGTTTTTGTTAAAAGCTTCTTACTATTTAATTTTCAGGCATATACAATTTACACATGGTGTTGAATACAAATAAAAATTTTGTAATTTTGCGCCACTATGCGTATAGATGTTTTAAAATCGAAAATTCACAGCGTTGGCATCACACAGGCCAACCTCAATTACATTGGTAGTATTACCATTGACGAAAATATGATGGATGCTGTAAACCTCATCGAAAATGAGAGAGTACACATTTATAATATCACCAATGGTAATCGTTTAGATACTTATGTGATAAAAGGTGAAAGAGGAAGTGGTATTATTGGTATCAATGGTGCTGCAGCCCGTTTGGTGGCCGTTAATGATAAAATTATTATTGTTTCCTATGCCAGTATGGAATTTGAAGAAGCAAAAAAACATCAGCCTCTTATCATTTTCCCCGATGATAACAATAAAATCCCCCACTAGTTTGAAAGATAAGCTTTTCTCAATATTTAAATATCTAATGTTTCTAGTATTGGGTATTGTCCTTTTATATCTTGCATTTCGCAATATAAATATAGAGGATATTTGGTCAGAGTTAAAAAAAGCCGATTATTCTTGGTTGATTTATTCCATGTTTTTAGCCTTGGCGAGTCATTTTTTTAGAGCCTTAAGATGGAATCAATTGATTAATTCTGTAGGCTATCAAACTAAAGCTAGTACAACTTTTTATGCAGTAATGACTGGTTATTTAGCCAACCTTGCTTTACCTAGAATGGGAGAAGTCTCGCGTTGTGTAGTTTTGAGTAAGAAAGACAATATTCCCTTCAACACCTTATTTGGTACGGTAATCACAGAAAGAGTATTCGATATGATTGTTTTGCTTCTTATCATTGCGGGAATCGTATTGTTTCAAATTAATTTAATTGGTGGTTTTATTAATAAAGTCATCATTAGCCCTATGATGGGAAGCTACGCTGGAGATTTGAATGCTATTCTTATTCTAAGTGGGATTATTATTATTATCATAGGAGTTGGGGTATTGATATTTAGAAAGTTACGACCATATTTTAAAACGACTATGCTGTATAGTAAGATAGAAGCTTTCTTAAACGGAATATGGTCAGGGATGAAAAGTATTGCCAAATTAGAAAATAAAATGATATTTCTATTCAATACTTTTATGATTTGGTTGCTTTACTTAGGAATGATCATATTACCTTTTTATTCTTTCGAAGAAACCTCACTATTAAATATTATTGATGGGTTCACTGTACTAGCTATCGGAAGCCTAGGAATAGTGGCTCCAACTCCTGGAGGAATTGGTTCTTACCATTTCATTGTTACTGAATTATTCACTCAATTATACGATATTCCTTCCTATGCTGCTGCTGCCTATGCTACGGCAAATCATGCAGCACAAACCCTCATTATTTTATTGGCTGGTGGAGTGAGCTATGTTTTATTACTTTTGAATAAAAGAAAACCACTTAATGATTTACCTAAGCAAAATAAGAAATAAAATCATCCAAGACCAGAAACAACTGGAGAAGGTTATAGAAAAATGGGCTAGTGAGAACAAGAAAATTGTTTTTACCAATGGTTGTTTTGATATCATTCATCGTGGGCATATTGAGTATTTGTCAAAGGCTGCAGATTATGGCGATGTATTAGTCATTGGTTTAAATACAGATGATTCGGTAAGTAGAATAAAAGGGCCACATCGTCCTATTCAGGATGAGGTTGGACGAGCCCATATAATGGCTGCATTAGAGTTTGTGGACTTAGTCATTTACTTTAACGAAGATACTCCCTACGATTTAATCAAACAAGTACAACCCGATGTATTAGTCAAAGGCGCCGATTATAATGCTGAAGATATAGTGGGTTATGATATTGTAATGGCAAAAGGTGGTCAAGTAAAAACCTTAAAATTCCTTCCTGGCCATTCTACATCTGCCATTGAAGCCAAAATTAAATTGGCGGATTAAGTGTTGAAAACTTATCGATTTGCATTATTATTTCTGCTCGAAATGGAGCTGTTTAGTTAATCCATAAATCACATCATCCACCCATTCTTCTCTCAAGAAAAAGCTTTTCCTATAATGGGCTTCTTTCTTAAAGCCTAACTTTTCTATCATGGCAATAGAGGCTAAATTCCGAGGATCTACCGATGCTTTTATCTTTTGTTTATCAACTTTGTTAAACAGATAATTTATTACCCCTTTTAGTGCTTCTGTAGCATATCCTTTACCATGATAGTCTTGAGCAATGGTAGCACCCAATTCAACTGCGTCATTCTCCAAAAAGTGCATTCCAAGATCACCAATCAACTTATTTGACTCTTTTAAAACTATTGCCAACTGAAACCAAGTACCTAATCGATTGAATTCTTTCGCAATTTTATGCTCAATAAAATCATTAACCTCCTCCAGCTTTTCAGGAATCCATCCTTGATATTGATTGGTTTGTGCATCAGATCTATACATAAAAATCGCTGAAGTATCCGATGATTCAATTTCTCGAAGGAGGAGTCTAGAACTATGGATTTCTATTCTCTTATGCATCATTATTGATTTAACCAATTCCAGAGCATCTCTTTACCCAAGGGCGTCATAATGCTTTCTGGATGAAATTGAACTCCTTTCACATCGTAAGTTTTATGTCTTAAGGCCATAATGACTCCTTTTTCACTTAGGGCGACTAATTCTAGATCTTCTGGGAAATCATTTTTATTGACGGCCCAGCTGTGATAAAGTCCTACCTCAAAAATTTTGGGGATGTTTTCAAAGATACCATCCTCTATAAGTAAATCTACTTTTCGTTTGATACCATGTATAGGTTGATCGAAATTAAAAAGAGAACCTCCAAAAGTTTCGGCAATAGCATGATGACCTAAACATACTCCTAAAATAGATTTATATGCCGCATATTCTTTTATTAATTGGGGCATGATACCTGCATCTGAAGGTAATCCAGGACCAGGAGAAAGCAAAATCTTGTCATAGTCTAGCACTTCTTCTAGTTTAATCTTATCATTTTTAATAACATCAAAATCCCACCCTTGGTGTTGCTCAACCAATTGTACCAAATTATAGGTAAAGGAATCATAATTATCTAATATCAAAAGTTTCTTCACCGAGCATTTATTTATTTGCAATATTAGGAAATATATAGACCTATCATGCATTAAAAGACTGAGAAAAGATAAATAAGAATCAGCTTTTTCATAAGTTATTTGAATATCTTCGCAGCTGAATAGTGTAGGGCAAAATTAATGAGGATGAAGCTTTATAGTAAAGAAAAAGCAATATTGCAGATGAATGAATGGGGTAGAAAAAGGAAACCATTTCTTTTTGTATTGTCCTTCGATCATAGAGAAAACATATTGATTGCTAAGGAAGACTTAACTTCTTCTGGTATTCATTTTCAAACTCCCTTGAAATCATTTTTATTTCCAAAAGAAATCGAATTGCCTGAATCCATAGTCTTTGAAAAAAAATGTATTGCCTTTTCTGAGTTTAGTGAATCCTTTAATATTGCAAAATCCCATTTAGACTTTGGCAATACTTATCTGATCAATTTAACTAAGCCTTCAAAGATAAATACCAACTTATCTTTTCAACAGATATTTCAGCATGCTCAGGCCCCATATAAGCTTTGGATTAAAGATAAACTCGTGGTTTTTTCTCCTGAGATTTTTGTAAAGATAGAGGATGGCGAAATTTCATCATACCCCATGAAAGGAACCATAGATGCTGCTATTCCTAATGCTCAGCAGAGCATTTTAGAGGATGAAAAAGAAACAGCGGAACATCACACCATTGTTGATTTGATTAGGAATGATTTGAGTATGGTGAGTAAAAATGTGAGAGTAGAAAAATTCAGATTCCTTACAGAGGTGAAGACTTCCCATAAAAACCTATTACAAGTGAGCAGTGAGATTAGAGGTGATATTGATATTGACTTTTTTGATCAACTAGGCCATCACTTTTTTAAGCTTCTACCTGCCGGAAGTATTTGTGGAGCACCTAAAAAGAAAACATTAGAAGTGATTAGTGAGGCTGAGAACTATGATAGAGGTTTCTATACTGGTGTATTTGGTTATTTCGATGGGAAAAGCTTAGACAGCGCAGTTATGATTCGATACTTGGAACAACAGGATGAACAAGTTGTCTTTAAAAGCGGAGGAGGAATAACAACTTTTAGTCAGTGCAAAAAGGAATATGAGGAGCTAAAAGATAAGGTTTACTTGCCTATTATTAATCAATACCAATAACATTCATAGTCCTCATTTTAAGGCTTTCACATCTAAATTCCCATCTTTTAAAAACAGGGGATCAAGTATAATTCCATTGGCAAATTTCGTAATCAAAAAAAGGCATCAAAAAATGATGCCTTATATTTAAAATAATAAAATCCTGATTAAAATTGCTGAGATTTCTTAAGTCTCTTTTCTGCTTTCTTTTCCTTTGGAGTTTTAGCAGCTTCTTTCTTTACATTCTTCTTTGCATCTTGACTCTTTGCCATAATCGTATGTTTTAAAATTTCCTCAAAAGTAATTAAATACAGGAAACAATAGTATGGATTATTAATTTATATCTTTTAAGACCCTATATAACTCACATCACATCTCTTACTCATCTTCTAAATATGGCTTTCTATAGATGAAAAACATCAAACGGTCGATTATCTTTTTATTCCCTGAGCTCCTGCTTTATATTTGCAATGAAAACAAGAAATAAACATCTAAAAAACAGAAAAATGAAACAATCGAAGAAGAATATATTAAGCGTTTTAGCACTCAGTATTGTATTGTTATTTTCAGGAATCACCTTTGCTCAAGCACCAAAAGGAGATGGGCCGCAAAAACCACCTGTTCCAAATGAGAAACAAGTCAAGAAAATGGTAAATGAGCTTGCTGAAGAGTTGGAATTATCCGACAAACAAGAAACAGAAATTTTGGCTGTTTATCAAAGCCATTTCAATGAGGTAAAAGATAAAACTTCGGGTAAGGAAAAGCCAAAAAAAGAAGAAATGGATGCCCTTAAATCTTCTTTTGAAAAGGAGGTAAAAGCACTTTTGAGTGAAGAGCAACAATCAAAATATAAAACGTATATTAAGAAGCAAGAGCATAGAAAGCCAAAGCGTAAGTAATAAAGTGATTTGAATTGATTTTTGTAATGATGGATAGTCAGTGGAATAGTATTCTACTGGCTATTTTCTTTATTCATCATATCATTTTATTCCTCAAGCATCATCAAAATATAATGTGCAGCCGACCAGCTAAAGCTTTCGGACTCTAATCCTTTCCCTGTGATAGGTTGATAATTTTCTCTGATAGAAGCTCCTTTGGTAAAAACCCCATCAGCATTATAAATGAGTTTATGTGTGAGCTCCAAAGCTTCTTCATGAAAACCATAATTCTTAAGCGCCTTAATTCCAAAATAGCTTTGATCGAGCCAAACCGGACCTCTCCAATAGCCACCTTCGGGTTTGAATTTGGCATGAGCCGCACTTAAGGTTTGCAGCGGAACCTTCATATTAAAATAGTCCTCATTCATCATATTTTCTTTTATAGCAGCAGCTTGTGATTCCGTTGCTATAGTAGCCCAAAGTGGAATCCATCCTTCACAACCCATCACTTTTACAAATTCTTTACCATCGATAGAAGTATCGTAAAACCAACCCGTTTGAGGATCGTAGAATTGATTCTGAACTTGTAATTTTAGTAATTCGGCCTGAGCATTTAGCTTATGAGCATCTTCAATAAAACTCAGTTCACGGGCCATTCGAGACAAATAGACTTTCTCAGCATAGAGATAAGCATTTAAATCCACGCTTTCTTGATTAAGAGAATAGGCCGTTTCGGAGTTCTTCAGAATCTCACTGTCGTCAAAACGAACCGCATTATCCATTCCGCTTTCCCATTTGGCAGCTATTAAAGTCCCATCTGTTGAGCCATATTCACATAATCCATCTTGGTCATGATCACGGTTTTTATACCACCACTCATGCTGCTTTTTAAGTTGAGGATACATTTCTTTTAGAAAACTCGAGTCCCCATCTTGCTCATAAACTTTCCAAACGGCCCATGCAGAAAGCGGGGCTTTAGTGTTTCTATAATTGTGCTTTTCTATACTGGTATCTCGATAAATACAATCTACAATAAAACCGGCTTCATCCATATAATCGTATATGGCTTTGATTTGTTCTTTCGCAAGTTCTGGATCATATTTCGCCAATGCTACTGCATGTTTCCAACTGTCCCAAGCCCAAAACCCATGAAACCATTCATAATGATAGCTCGGAAAAAGTCCGCTATGTTTTAACTCCCCAGCTGGAACTCTCCAATTGTTTTGTAGAGTCAAATGAGTTTTAGCGACGAGGTTTTTAAAGGCATCTTTTTGATAAGAAGTATCTAGTTTATCATAGATACATTGCAATTGCTCTTGCTTCTCATTTATTCTGACTTGGAAAACTCCATTCACCTCTTTAACTTGTTCGGCAATTTTCTCATGCTCTACTTTCCAATCATACTCTGGAAATATAAAAGATTGGGACATCACTATTTCAGCAGACTCCCCAGGAGATAATTCTACGCTTTCTAGCATTAAAATAAAAGAGGAATCATTGACCACCCGATGACTGATTTCACTATTCCAGGATTCAATATATCCCTTGGCTTCTGATAAATCGGAGGAGGCTTTTATTATAGAACCTTCCTCCGAAAAACGAAGAGAAGAGAGATAGGTTTCACCAGAGAACATGGCTTGAAAAGCATAATGTCTTTCTCCCATATTGGTGATTTTACTGGTAATGATAGCGGTATGAGCAGATGAGAAGACGAGTTTTTGTTCTATGCTCAATTGCTCGTTTTCATATATCTGCTCTAAATGACTTGGATAGCTTTGCTGCTTGGCCACAAATTTACTCCAATCTAAAACTTGATTGCTTTTTACTTCAAGAAGTGTCAACTGACCCAAAACAGAACTGCTCCAAACTCCATTTTCTTGTGTCATTAGAAATGGCCCAGAAAACCCACCATAATTCTGCGAAACAGTTGGAAAGCCATAAGCAAACCAAGCTCCTTGATCAGAAAATGCCAAATGGTTTCTATCTTTTGCGTCCAGTGGATTGGCTGAATAATCTAAAATATTTTCAGGGTAATAGGTTTCTGACTTTTTCTGTTCTGGTTCGCAAGCCAGTAATAGAATAGAAATTCCTAAAATATAAAGTATCCATTTTGCTTTCATAATAAGACCATTAATTCGAGGGTAAATATAGAAAACAAAAGGTATCAGGCTAGTGATTAGATCACTTTCTTTAAAATTTGCTTATACATCTATAAATATTATATTTGCATTGCATATATTAACTTAATCAATGATGAAAACACTATCTTATTTTCTATTTATCCTTATTTGCTTGATTCTAATCAATCCTGATCAAATAAAAGCCCAAACAGCTAATGAACCTATTGTTAAAGACTCCTTGAGAGGATTTCCTTTAAAGAAACATGGCGAAGTCTTAACCGTTCCTCAACTAGACCAGATATTTGCTAGTCATCCCGAGGCCAGGCTCGAATTTAAAGCCGCAAGGGGAAACCGCGATATGAGTATGATATTGGGTTATGCTGGCGGTTTCTTAATAGGCTGGCCATTAGGAACGTCCTTAGGAGGAGGAGAACCCAATTGGGCATTAGCCGGAATAGGAGCAGGATTAGTGATTATTGCAATACCACTGGGCTCTGCTTTTAAGAAACGAGCGCTTAATGCAGTAGACATTTACAATAATGATTTACTTGAAACTACGGAAGAAGCTAAAGTTTCTTTTCATCTGGAAAATACCAATTCTGGCATTGGGCTTGTTATGAAGTTTTAAAAAACTCTAATAGACTATTAGCTTTTTAGAATGGTTTATATTGCTGCTTGATATTTTTAAAAGATAAATCCCCTTTTTAAGTCCTTGAACAGAAATACTTGCTGAATTCACTTCTTGATTTTGAACTTCACTTCCATTAAGATCAAAGATAACTAAAGATACCTTTTTACCCCTAAATGATCCGTCCAACTGAATTGTAAAACTTCCTTCGCTGGGATTTGGAAATACCCGGAAAACAAGCTCTTCAAACTCTTGATTTCCCACAATAATATTAGAATCAAAAACCTTAGTACATAATACCCAAGAACCCGGGTCTATTTCCATATCTATGACTTCTTGCTCAAAGTTGAAAGCAAAATGCTGCTCTATTTCATCATTAAAAACGCTGACTATGGTATCGCTACCATCCTCAAATTGAAAGTAAATTTCTAAGGGCATAGTGAATATTTCTCTCCAGCCCAAAAGCCCTTGTGATTGCTGAATGATCACTTCTGTTAGGTTCGTGGAACTCAAATAATTATATCTGTATTTGGGATAGCGCTCATCATAAATCCATTGCTCAAAGAAATAGTCTAAATCTTCTCCGGAGACCTCCTCACATACGCTTTGAAAATCTTCGGTATTGGCCCAGCCATATTTGAAATTATCGTTGGTGGCATATTCGTAGATGACATTGAAGAACATTTCATCACCTAAAACTCCTCGCAGCATGTGTAAAACATAGGCTCCTTTATTATAAATGATGGGACGAAAAACACCACTAAAGGGGTCGCTAATATCATCAATATATAAAGTGCCCGAATTATAAAACTCAAAGTCTATGACATAACTTTGATAGGCTTCGAATCCATCTCTATGTTCAAAATACAAAGCTTCGGCATAGCTGGCAAAACCTTCATTTACCCAGCCATGATGCCAGTTTTCGCAAGTGATATAATCTGCAAACCATTGATGAGCCAACTCATGAACCGATACATCTAACCAATCTTGCGACATATTATTGGTAATGGTATTGGTCTGGTTTTCTATAGCACCATAATAACCCAATTGTGTCATTCCATACTTCTCATCGGAAAAAGGATAGGGTCCAAATATTTCACTAAAAAAAGCCATGGCATCAGGCATCTCACTCACCCCATTTTGGGCATTAGCTAAATGCGATTCAAAAACATAATAATCCAAAGGAAAGCTCATGTCATCCATTTCAAAATCTTGCTGAAAGTGCTCATAATTAGAAATAGCCACCATGATATAATAAGGAATAATGGGATATTTATGCTGCCACTTAAAGGTTCTCATCACTCCATCTGTATACTCATCCACCAGTAAACCATTGGATAAAGCTATCAGTTGTAAATCGTCGATAATGGTATCTTTTACTGTGATATCCATATACAGAGAATCACATTTATCACTGGTTCCATCTTTACAAGGCCACCAAGAATGTGCTAAATATGGAGTGGAAAGACTGGCAATAATAGGTTGGTTTCCATCATGGGTTTCGTATCTCAAACCTTTATATCCTCCGGGCATTTCGGGATGACCAGAATATTGAATACGAAAAGACAGCGTATCACCAGTTTGATAAGTGTTCTCGAGTTGAAGATATAACACATTATCCTCAAAAGTATAATTAGATACTGGAAAAGAGATAGATTCCACATCGAAAGTTTGATCTAAATCCACCATTAGGCTATTCAAATTATCAATATTAGAAGATATCAGGAATTTAACCTCCCCACTTATATAAATAGAATCCACAGCTATTTCCACATCAATATGATAGAAAAGTACATCGTAATTTGGATCTTCCACAGGATACCAATCGGTATTAACATCTTTGATAGGTGTTTCAAATCCATGAGGATTATGACGCTGAAGCTGGGCGGAAGCAATGATATTTAGTACTAAAAAAGAGAGAAAGAAAATTTTCTTCATGGCTTGTGAATTGGTGTATAAAAGTAATGATAAAATATACTTATCAAGGAAAAAGTTTCTTAAACAGAAAAGCTGTTCAAATTCATCTGACAAATATTTCAATTAGTGATTAGAAATTTAAAAATCAGGCTCTATGTAAAGATGAATTTTGTATATTTCAGCCTTAAAAAAACCTGATTATGATAGATCACCCAGTTTTACAAATTATCTTAGATTTTTTCCATTTAATGGCTACCATTGCATGGATAGGTGGAATGTTTTTCAATGTTTTAATTTTGATGCCTACCGTATCAAAAACTCTGGATCCCGTTACTGCTGGAAAGTTTATGGCTGTTCTTTTTAAAAGGGTGAGAGTCTTAGTTTATGTTTCTTTAGCGATTCTCTTTATCACTGGAATCCCCATGAAGATTGCCAGCGAATATTATGTAGCCATTATCAATTTTGATACCTCTTGGGAAACAGTAGGCTTTATTAAGCATGTTTTTGTGGGTCTATTGGCTCTTTTTGCCATTATTAATTTTGAAATCATAAGCCCAAAAGCAGCTAAATTGGCTGTGAATGGACCATCACCAGAGTTGATGTCTTTGAAAGGCAAACAAATGAAACTGGCAGGAATATCCTTCCTTTTTGGAATCATCGTGATCTTCCTTTCAGCTATGATGAATTATTTATAGCATGTTTTCAGATAGCTAAAAAGCCACTATGGACTGAATTATCATAGGTTGTGTTTTACGAATAAAATTCGATATAATAATTACCTAAATATGGTTGGAAGTTAGACGTTGGAAGCCCGAAGCAGATTTACTTCTAGCTTCATACTCCCGACTTCGAACCACAAAATTTGCAGAAACTGAAACACTAAAGGGCATTCTTTTAAAAACGAATGAGACCAATAAATCTGATCTATTTATCAATTTCCAAAAGCATCCATTGAGCATCCACAACACCAGCGAGCATATTCTCAACACATAGATTCCAGCTGATAAAGCCTACAAATTTCCCATCTTTATCCACATGATCGGAGGAGGGGGCTAAAGGAGCTCCAGTGTCGGCATGATAATTTTCGTGCAGACTTCCCCATTCTTTTAAATCAGTAAGCATGAGTTGACCGAGTGTTTGGGCTTGCCAAACCAACTCGTTTTCGAAGCCATAATGTTTCAAGCCTACCGAGTAAATATAGTTGGCAATGGGCCAAACAGGACCTTGCCAATTGGAAAAAGGAACAATAATATTTTTGTTATTATAATCCGGATCTTGCTTAGATAAGGTTCTAAAGCCATAAGCTGCTTTCATGTGATCCTCCGAAATAAGATACTTCTCAATCATGGCCCTACCATTTTCTTTCGAAGGAATCTTATGTAGCAAAGGCACAAAGCAAGAATAGCTCACCCTTTTATAGAAATCACCGGTCTCTCTATCGATATTATAAAACATCTTATCCTCATCACACCAGAGCTGCTCATTGATGGCTTTCTTTAGTTTTTGAGCTTTAGCCTTAAGCATTTCTGCATCTTCATCATGACCTAATTTCTTTGCTATTAATGCTTGTGCTTCTATTTCTCTTAAGCTAAAAGTACTGGCATCACAAGAAAGGAAAGAGCGATGATCTTCCTTCCAGAAATAATTCATGGCAGGATTATTATCGGCGCCACTTTGCATGGCATTATCCCAATAATATAAACCGTACACCGTATCGAATTGGGTTTGATCTCTATATTCTAAGACCTTCATCAAAGCTTCATAATGCTCTTCAACCCATTTAAAATCATCCATTTTCTGTGAGGCGAGGAAAACACCCTGTGACAGAAAAGGTTTCATGGAGAATTTCCCAAAGATAGGACGGGGGCCTTTTGTGGTGGCACATCCCGAAACATAACCCTCCTCATCTACGCCTTCTATTAAATTCAGAGCCCAATACTTCATATACTCTGGCTGATTCTGACTGATAAAATGATTGCCCATAAAAAAACCATCCCAATCCCACATTTGTTTATAAAAACCCGCTGGAATGAGGTAAGGGTATTTCAAATAACCTTCGGCAGGCATAATCACCTTAGGGCGAAGCTTGGCATATTCTACTTTAATATCCTCGTAGATACTTTCCACTTTCCTCAAGTCTATGACTGTTTTTGCCATTTCTTGGCTTATTTCTTCAGTTTCTTTTTGTTCACAGCATCCCATTAGAATAATGGACAATAGAAGGGCAGCTGAATAATTGATTATGGATTTCATAGATGCGTTTATTGAGGATGTAATATTAGTGAAAATTATAATAATCAATTGAATTATCTAAGCAAAATCAGATCAAGCTCCACTAGATGTTTGCATATTGAGAATATGAAATGTTTAAGCAACAAGAATTCTCAACTTTGTGATTCTTTGAGAAATCTTTGAAAAACGCTGTGTAATAGCTGTTACACAAAAGACACAGAGGAGGCACAAAGGTCACAAAACAATGAAGACGTGTTTGCCTTTTTAGCAAAACAGATCCCTGTAGAAATTTAAAAAATCTCATATTACATGACAAACTTAACAAACTGCTTAAGTGTTTAATATATTATTTGTAATTTCGTTTGGTATAAACAAATAGCAGATATTGCCAATAAAAGCCATAATTTAAATCATAACATCAAAACAAACAAAACATGAAAAAAGCATTCCTTTATCTCTCATTTCTAGTATTTTCCATTTCTGCATTTTCTCAATCCTGTCTCCCAGGTGACAACTATTTTAGCACACAAGCTGATATTGATAATTTTTTAATAAATCACCCTGATTGCACAACAATAGAAGGTAATCTAATGATCATGGGAGATGATATCACTAATTTAAATGGTCTTCAAAACATTAGCACCTTTGAATCTGGATTTTGGATAGATACTTGCCCATTATTAGAAAATTTAAGTGGGATTGAAAATGTAAGTTATGTTGGGGATTATTTAGAAGTAGCCAGCCTTCCTCTTGTTGAAAATATTGATGAACTGAGCAATGTTACCTTTGTGGGGGGAGCTCTTGATGTTATGAATATGCCTTTAATTACTAATTTGAATGGCTTAGAAAATATTGTTTCATCACCTACTCACTTATTACTTTGGTCCAATCCTAGTTTAACAGATATTGAAGGAGCACGCAATCTTCAGTCAATCACCACCTTACTTAGCATAAAATACAATACACTTTTATCCGATATTAGTCCATTACAAAATATTGATTTGAGTGAATTAAGCTCTTTAACAATTAAAGAAAACCCGCAGCTATCAAGTTGTCATATCAATAGTATTTGTTTAGCTCTAGAACAAGAAACAATATCATTTACTATAGAAAACAACCTGAATGGTTGTAATACTATTGAAGAAATTGAGAGCTCCTGTAGTCAATCTATAAGTACCGATATAGAGCCTGATTTCTTTAGTTTTTATCCCAATCCAGCACAATGTGAGATTGTTTTCAGCCATGATAAATCTAAAAATATTCAGATTTTTAATCAATTGGGACAACTTTCATTTTCACAAGAAAACATAACAAAATCACTGAATATTTCAACTTTAGAACCTGGTATCTATATTATAAATATAGAATCTTCAAACTATTTTCAAAAAGGAAA
Source organism: Lentimicrobium sp. L6 (assembly GCF_013166655.1). Taxonomy (NCBI): domain Bacteria; kingdom Pseudomonadati; phylum Bacteroidota; class Bacteroidia; order Bacteroidales; family Lentimicrobiaceae; genus Lentimicrobium; species Lentimicrobium sp. L6. Next base: position 9,165 of record NZ_JABKCA010000014.1, on the reverse strand, counting down.
ATTAATTATTCAATAAATAATTCACACTCTTTGGCGAAGGTTTAATTAAAATCATATAAGTACTAAAAATGAATAATTTCGAAGAGAACAGACAAAGTTGGAACGAGTTAACCAATCTGCATGCAGATTCGAGGTTTTATGATATAGAAGGTTTTCTGAAAGGTAAATCCTCATTAAATCATATTGAGCTAGAAGAATTAGGAGATATCAGAGGAAAGAAAATCCTTCATCTTCAATGCCATTTTGGTATGGACAGCTTATCTCTTGCTAGAATGGGAGCTGAAGTCACAGGTATAGATATTTCAGATACCTCCATACAAAAAGCCAAGGAATTGTCTAATTATTTAGGCCTTACTGCTCAATTTATTCGTTCCAATATATACGATATTGAAGAAGTATTAAACGAAAAGTTTGATATTGTTTATACTTCTTATGGAGCCATAAACTGGTTGGATGATCTTGACAAATGGGCAAAACTTATCCATCGTTTTTTAAAGCCCAATGGCGTATTTCATCTGGTGGAATTCCATCCCTTTATCTATACCCTAAATGAGGATTCAGAAATTGAAAATGGCTATTTCAAATCAAAACCCATCGAAACTCAAGTGGAGAGTTCCTATACCGACAAATCAGAAGTTTCCGGTAATAACCTAAAGCATATCGAATGGCATCATAGCCTGGGGGAAGTAATGAATAGCTTAATTTCAAATGGCCTCTCCATAGAATTCCTCCATGAATTCCCATATCAAGTCTATGATTGTTTCCCCAATTTAGTTGAAATAGAGAAAGGAAAATGGGTAAATCAAAAACATGGAGATAAAATTCCATATATGTATTCTGTGAGAGCTCGGGAAAGCACTAAAATCTAAAAAAAACAAAGAGTAGTTTAATGTTTATTCGATTCAAATAAATCAAAGAAAATTGAAAGAGTTTCCAAAAGATATAAAATTCAAATATGAATGGAGAAGATATCAGCAACGAGTTCTTGATGATCTTGAGGAGCAGCTAGATGATAATCATCTGCATATTATTGCTCCTCCAGGTTCTGGAAAAACTGTACTTGGACTCGAAGTAGCTATTCGTTTAAATAAACCAACGCTTATATTTGCTCCTACTATCTCTATTCGGAATCAGTGGATACAAAGATTTTGCGAATTGTTTCTTCTAGTCGGTGATGAACCAAACTGGATTTCAAGAGATATTAAAAATCCGAATTTTTTGACAGTAGTCACCTATCAAGCCCTACACTCAGCATGCACAAAATCAAATAAAAATCCTATTTCTGAAGAGCTAGAGAAAAAGAATCATGATCAGCGTAAAACTAAAATATTTAATGCTGAACCAATAATTATAGCTTTAAAGTCAATAAACATAGGAACTATAATTGTTGATGAAGCCCATCACTTAAAAAACGAATGGTGGAAATCATTAAATGCTATTAAAGATGCCATTAAACCCACAATAGTTGGATTAACAGCCACTCCTCCTTATGATGTGTCATTTTCTGAATGGCATAGATATCTAGATTTAAATGGCCCAATAGACAGCGAAATCTCCGTTCCTGAATTGGTAGTAGAAAATGATTTATGTCCACATCAAGATTATATCTATCTGTCGGAACCTACCCATGATGAAACCAAATCGATACAAGAGCAAAGAGAAAAAGCATTAAGAGTATTTAATGAATTACGAAAGGATGAGTTTTTAATCAATATCATGAGCTCTCATCCTGTTTTTTCAGAACCTATGAAACATCTGGATTGGATTTATACCAATCTAGAATGCTATTCATCGATTTTGATTTTCCTTCATGCTAATGGAATAAAGATACCTGAAAAACACCTAGAAATAATTGGTGATAAGAAAATCACAATTCCACCACTGAGTTTTAAATGGATAGAAATCCTCTTGGGCTTCTATTTATTTGGTGCTCATGAACACTTTCAAGGTTTCGAAGAAGAGAAAGAGAGATTAATAAATAAGCTCAAAAGAAATGGTTTAATTGATAGAAAAACCATCAGCTTCAGGCAAAACAAAAAAATAAATAAATTCCTCAGTAGCTCCTTAAGCAAGCTTAAAAGTATTGAAAGCATTGTAGATGTTGAACATAATACTTTAGGTAAAGACCTAAGGATGGTTATTTTAACAGATTATATTAGAAAGGAATTTCTTGTTGATGGATCTATAAACCAATTAGAATTAAACAAGATTGGTGTGCTTCCAATCTTTGAACAGCTCAGAAGAACTAATGATAGGCATATGAAAATTGGTGTTTTATCTGGTTCATTAATTATCATTCCAATATCTGCATTAGACTCTTTACATACAGCTGCAAAAGATTTAAATATTGATCCAATAACACATTCTAAACTTCCATTTGATGATCAATATTTAATCATCAATACCAATGAGAAACTCAAACAAAACATTGTACAACTGATAACGCAAATATTTGAGCAGGGCGAAATTGAGGTACTCATCGGAACGAAATCCCTTCTTGGAGAAGGATGGGACGCACCAACAATCAACTCATTAATACTGGCGAGTTTTGTGGGCTCCTATGTGCTTTCAAATCAAATGCGAGGAAGAGCAATCAGATCTGAAAGAAACAATACTGATAAAACTGGAAATATCTGGCATTTGGCCTGTATAGATCATACTGCATCAGATGGTGGTGATGATATTCAATTACTCAAAAGGCGATTTAAATCTTTTGTTGGCATTTCAAATGAAACCGAAACCACCATAGAGAATGGAATAAATAGAATCCATTTACCCGAAGTATTTGGGTCAGCTGAGCTTCAATCTTTCAATAAGGAAATCATTAAAAAAGCAGGACAGAGAGACCAACTCAAGCAAAAATGGAAGGATGCGCTCTTAAATGGAAGTTCATTAATAGAACAAATAAAAGTTCCATTCCCCGAAGGTAAAGAGTATAAAAAAACCATGTCTTTGTATTATCATAAAACAATAGCGAATATGATTGCTATGCTGGTTTCTGCGATCTTCGGATTTCTAGAAAGCATATTTAATGGCTTAGGACGATCGATTAGATATATTAAATCTCGAGAAGATTTGCTTCAATACCTAATGTATATTGGCATTTTGGGAGTGATAATATTTGGTAGACAGACCTATAAAACCATTCGCTTATATTTTAAATACAGAGATATCTCCAAAGATATACAGCAAATTGGGGAGGCTCTTTTGGAATCACTTATTAAAACAGGTACAATAAATACGGAATACTCCAAATTAGAGGTGATAGCTTCGTTAAATGACTTTGGCTCCATATATTGCCATCTCAAAGGAGGAACAAGCTATGAAAAATCTACTTTTATAAAATCGCTTCACGAAATTATTGCTGCGGTGGACAATCCGAGGTATTTAATCATCAGAAAAAGCTTATTCCTGAAGATCATTTCTCAAAAAGACTATCATGCTGTTCCTGAAATTATAGGCAGAAATAAAAAAACAGCTGAGTATTTTGAGAGACAATGGAAGCGGCTTGTGGGTTCCTGTGAACTCATCTACTCCAGAACCATTGAAGGCAGAAAAATCTTGCTTCAATCCAGAATAAATTCTTTATCCTCGGAATTTGAAGATAAAACAGAGCGAATTAACAAGTGGAGGTAAATAGTAAATAACAAAACCATGAAAAAACTAATCCCATATCAAAACATAAATACCGCCCTCAAATCCTTAGATAATGGAGGGAGATTCTATAATATTCTAACAAAAGCAGAGGATGGCATTATTAGTCAGGCGGAGCTCGGAAAAGTAGGAGGGATATTTGGATCCAAGCAGCAGAGTATTCTTTTTCTAGAGATGTCGATTAGTGCTTTGAGTGAAAAGGAGGAAGCAGGAGTTTTGTCTCAATTAGATGACGGACTACAGAAACAATATCAGAAACACAAAGCTCAGCATCTGCAAGCTTCTGAAGCCAATAAAAAGGCTCAACTCTCGTCCAACGCTATCATTACTGGCATTCCTAAACTCACCGATTCAAAAACTGATTTCATGGGTTTTATCATGATGCCCATCAGCACTGGAGAAGTCACTACTTTCTCTATGATTCCTCTCATCGATCAATACGATGTTTATGAACTTAGAGATGAATCCTCCTTAGAATCCTTTTTTATTGCCCATGCGAGAGGCTCGGAACAATTACCCGCTGAAAAAATCACTGTGGGAGGTGTTATTAAAGAAATGAGCTCCGAAGAAGAAAAGCCCCTTGGAAAGTTTTTGGAAACTGTTTATTATATGGAGAACTAAAACTATGAAACAAATGCTATTATTACTAGCTGTCGTTTTTATGTCCTTTTCTTGCTCCATTAAAAACAAGAAATCATCTGAGGAGGACCTGATTAAAGCCTATTACCAAGCCCTAAATTCTGGGGATTTCAATCGCATTTCTTGTCTCTTATCCGATAGTCTAATCACCATGGAAATGGATTTTGTTTTAACAAAAGGAATACAAGGTTTTCATGAGCAATTTCAATGGGATTCTGTGTTTAATGCAAAACATAAGCTGATGGAGATACAAAATCATAAAGATTCCATTTTCACCATACAATCAAAAATAGGCAAACGCATTGATTTTTTACAAGATTCCGCAGTAATATGCAAAGTATGGTTTGAATTCGACAAAAATAAGATATCAAAAATTCACACTCTGGAATATATATACTTCAATATTGAAAAATGGGAACCTAGGCGGGATAGTCTTGTAGCCTGGGTTGGCAGAGTCTATCCAGGACTCAATGGGTTTATTTACGACCTAAGTCCCAAAGGAGCCAAAAACTACCTAAAAGCTATTAAGCTTTATGAAAAAAGACAATAATAGTCTTCAATAATAGTAAAATCACTTATCCACCACACCTTCAAATTTCCTATATTTACCATCCTAATCTCCCTGCTACTGGGATACTAAATCGCGCCAAATGAAAAACAAGCTCAACAGAAGACAAGCCCTTAAAAATATGCTATTAGGTGCTGGTGCCTTACCTTTGATGGCAACATCTTTAAGCGCTATTGCTGCAAACGAATTCAATGAAAAAACCCTTTCTATTCGTCCTTTTGGCGATGCAGAGGCAACAGATCCTATCACTGCCATTACCCTAGGTGCAGGAGCTCGTGGCAATGTTTATGGGAATTATGCAACAGCCTTTCCTAAAGAATTAGATATTATTGGAGTGGCAGAACCTATTCCCATTAGAAATGAGCGTTATGCTAAAAAACACAATATTCCAGATAATAATAGATTCATAACCTGGGAACATGTTTTCGAAAGACCCAAATTCGCAGATGCCATCATCATCACCACTCCCGATGATTTGCATTATGGCCCTTGCATGAAAGCCTTGGAAATGGGTTATGATATACTTCTAGAAAAACCCATTGCACCCACCGAGAAAGAATGTCGAGATATTTTGGCTTTGGCCAATAAAACAGGGAGAATCGTAGCAGTTTGTCATGTGCTCAGATATGCTCCCTATTTCATCAAGCTTAAAGAGATGGTGGATTCTGGAGTTCTAGGTGAGTTGATCAGTATTCAGCATTTGGAACCTATTCAACATATTCATATGTCGCATAGCTATGTGAGAGGAAATTGGCATAATTCCAAAGAAACTACTCCTATCATTTTAGGGAAATCTTGTCATGATTTGGATATCCTCCGTTGGTTGGTTGGCCAACCTTGTACCAGTATTGCAGCCTATGGCAATTTAAAATGGTTTAAGGAATCTAATGCTCCAGAAGGAAGTACCACTAGATGTACCGATGGATGTGCTGTCGAAAGTCAATGCCCATACTCTGCTCTTAAAATTTATTATCGCGACCGAACTTATATTCATGTCTTCGATTTTCCTGAGGAGGAACATGACAAAGAAGAGTTTATATTAGAGCAATTGAAAACCACCAATTATGGACGCTGCGTTTATCATATGGATAACGACCAGCCCGATCATTATGTGAGTTCCATGGAATTTGAGGAGGGTATAACTGCCAATTTCTCCATGGAAGCTTTCACTTCTTATCATGGACGTAGGACAAGAATTATGGGTTCTATGGGTGATATCGTTGGTGATATGGATGAGTTTGTTCATACCGATTTCCTCACCGGAGAAAAAAACAGATGGGATATTCATGTGGAAGATGTGGAGAATTATAAAAACAGTGGTCATGGTGGTGGCGACTGGGCTTTGGTTACCGATTGGATAAAAGCGGTAAAAGAACAAAATCCAGATCTACTCACCTCCACCATAGATGCTTCCGTGGAAAGTCATGTCATGGGATTTATGGCTGAAAAGAGTCGAAAAAATAAGAAGATGATGCCAGTGAAACTCTAGTTTATGAATCCATTTTATCAGCAGAATATCATTCTTCAATGGGTATTGTCCTTCATCATGTTTTCTTTAATGATGGGCTTGATGATTCTTTGGATTCTCCTCATGAAAATGAGTTTCTTAGGTTTTTTTAGCTTGTTTATCGTCCTTCCCATAAGTCAGTTTTTGGCTTCACCACTTTATACCCTAATGGGCCTATATAAATACCTAAGTCCAATGCTTCTGGTGGCGAATGCTTCTGATCAAAAATATGATATGCATAATGGAACTACTTTTGATTACTTCTTGGTCATGAGAAATCTTAAACCCGGAGCCTCATGGAAAAAACCATGCTGATATATTATCTAGATGGCCTCCTCCATTTAAAAACACCCCTATAGGAGAGGAAATGCTAATTATAGTTTTATCATATTGAAAACTCTTGCCTACATAATATCATGATTTTATCTGCCTGTTTTACTGATACATATGTAAATTTGGTAAAACGATAGCTTTTCATTATCTTTGATAGCAATGGTTGATAATGCAATAATTTAGAATAATATCTTTTTCTTATTCTCTCTGGCTAAATTTTATTTGCACCCAATTGGCATATTATAAAATCAGTCATTATATATAATAGACAAAAATACAAATATGAGCACAGCCGACTTTTTCAAATATCTAACACCTATTATTTATTGGGCGCTCATATTGGTTTGGGCATATATATTTGTGTTCTATTTTAAGAAAACTAGAGCCCTAGCGTCATCAGATAAATTACTGAGGCTATTGTTGATTATTTTAGCACTAGATGCATTTCGGTCTCTTTTTGAAAGCCTTTACTTTGGTGCTTGGTATACTTCACTCTCAGGTCTTATACCTATTGGTGTTTTCAATTATTTAGCCCAACCTCAAAATGTTTTTTTCCCAAAAATCATTAATTTAATCACCGCTTTGGTTATTCTCATGTTATTAATTAGAAAATGGCTAAAAACTGAAATCGCTCAAAAAAATGACATCAATGATTTGGTGAATTCACAAAACGCAGAACTCGTCAGAAATAATAAAAAATTGATAGAAGCTAAAGAAGATGCCGAAGAAGGGGAAAGAAAATTAAAGCGAGCTATTATGGCATCACCCTTTCCAATTATGATTCATGCAGACGATGGCGAGGTGATTACCATAAACGAAGCTTGGACGGAATTAACAGGATATTCACATGCTGAAATCCCAACGATTTATGATTGGACAAAAAAAGCCTATGGGCAAAAAAGCAAAAACATTAAAGATTATATTGACAATCTATACCATCTAAATAAAAAAGTGGAGGAGGGGGAGTATGAAATCTTGACCACCAAAGGAAATAAAATTGTATGGGATTTTAGTTCTTCACCTTTAGGAATATTTAATGATGGCAGAAGGCTTGTTATTTCTATGGCTAAGGACATTACTGAAAAGAAAAATGCAGATGTTTTATTAGCCCAAAATATGGACCAGCTTAAAAAAGCAAAAGAAAAAGCGGAAGAAAGCGAAAGGTTAAAATCAGCATTTTTGGCCAATATGAGCCATGAAATACGTACTCCAATGAATGGTATTCTTGGTTTTGCAGAATTACTTAAAGAACCTAACCTAAGTGGAGAAGAGCAAAAAAAGTATATTGGCATTATAGAGAAAAGTGGAGGGCGCATGCTTAATATCATCAACGATATTGTCAATATTTCAAAGCTTGAAGCTGGATTAATGGAAGTAGAGAACCATCAATCCAACATCAATGAGCAAATAGAATATATTTATACTTTCTTTAAACCTGAGGTAGAAGAAAAAGGCTTGCACCTTTCGTTTAAAAATGAATTAGAAAACAGTGAATCTATAATAAATACCGACCGAGAAAAAGTATTTGCTATTTTAACCAACTTAGTTAAAAATGCTATTAAATATAGCGAAGAAGGCTCCATAGAATTTGGTTATAAAGTAAAAAAAGATAAAGCGATTTCTAAAATGGAGTTTTATGTTAAAGACACGGGAATTGGGATCCCTAAAGAGAGACAAAAAGCAATATTCGAAAGATTCATACAAGCAGATATTAGCAATCGATTTGCCATTCAAGGTGCAGGTTTAGGCTTATCCATCTCTAAAGCTTATGTGGAATTGTTAGGTGGAGAAATATGGGTGGAATCTGATGGAGAACATGCAAAAAAAGGAAGCACCTTTTATTTTACTCTTCCAATTCAAAAAAGCCAAATAATAGAAGAGTCTGACAAAAATGAAACTACTACAGCAAAACATTTAAATATTAACAAGCGCTTGAACATTTTAATAGTTGAGGACGACAAAGAATCTGAAGAACTTATTACAATAAGTGTGAGGAAATTAGCAAAAAATATCTATTATGCAAGAACAGGAACCGAAGCAGTTATGGCTTGTGTTAAAAATTCAGAAATTGATTTGGTTTTAATGGATATTCAGCTTCCAGAGATTAACGGCTATGAAGCCACTAAACAAATTCGGGAATTTAATAAAGAAATTATCATCATCGCACAAACGGCATATGCTATACAAGGTGATAAAGAAAAGTTCATCTCTATTGGTTGCAACGATTATATTTCAAAACCCATAAAAGCTAATGATTTAAGACAAATGATTATAAAACACATGAAGAAATAAGTATTACAAAATCAGTTTCCTTCAAAATGAAATCGTTTTAATATTCTTTCAAGCGTATTATACATCCTGAACAAAAACCACTGATAATCAAAGAATACTCGTTCACCTGAGCACCTTTGGGCATTAGCGTTAACTTAAGCAAAAAGCTCTTTCAATTTGTTGCTCAAAATTT
>NZ_JABKCA010000013.1 GCF_013166655.1 Lentimicrobium sp. L6 | reverse complement strand
CAAATTTATAGATTTCTAACTATAACTTTGTCCGATTGTTTAAGGGGCCAAAACATCGGTTGGAACCATAACAGATCCAGCAGATATTTCTACCTATACTGAGCTAGAAGTTTTAAATATTCCTAATATAAATGATATGGAAGAATATGAAGTGTATTTTTCTGATTATACAGGAACTGATGAGTATATTGCTTTTAAGGGTGTTTATAGCAATACCTATGGAGATATCGCACTCGATAACATTACTATTGATGATTTGCAGTCATGTGCAGATCCTTCCGATGTTAATGCCAATGAAATCACTCAAACTTCCGCCCTCATGGAATGGACAGAAAATGGAGATGCCACTCAGTGGAGAATTGAGTATGGAGAAATGGGCTTTACACCAAGCGGAGTTGCTATGATAGCTAGCGATGAAAATCCTTATTTACTCCAAGGACTAGATGCCGGAACCTATTATGATTTTTATGTACAAGCCGATTGTGGTGCAGGTTCTGTCAGCGCCTGGATAGGCCCCTATTATTTCTCTACTCTTTGTGCAGCATCGACAAGTATTCCATATATAGAAAATTTTGAAGAGGTCATTTTACCCTTTATGCCGTCTTGCAATGCTGTTGAGAACACAAATAACGATGATTTGAACTGGATAAGTTCAGATGCAAATGCATATAATGGTAATCAACATGCCATGATTGAATATAGTGATACCGAACAAATGAATGATTGGTTCTTTTCTCCTGGTATTGAATTATTAGGCGGGGAAACGTATAATGTTAACTTCTTCTATACTTCTAGTTCGGATGCTTATTATGAAAATCTAGAAGTGAAATTTGGAACAGAACCCAATGCAGCATCCATGACAAGTGAAGTTATATTTGAAGATTTAATGTTTGCTCTTAACAATATATACCAACCCGCAAATGCATCTTTTACGCCAGATGAAGATGGTATCTATTATGTCGGTTGGCATGGCTTTAGCGAAGCAGGCAATGGAAATATCCTCATCGATGATATTAATGTAGATATGAATGAAACATCATCAGGTTTAGAAGCGCCGACTAATCTTATTGGGCCTGCAGAAGTTGAGCATGGTCAGGATATTATGTTGAGTTGGGAGACTGTTTCTACGCCTTCTGCAAATTTCTTTGAGGGTTTTGAAGGTGATTTTTTACCTGAAGGATGGTCTAAATTTAATATGGATGGTGGTTCAGGATGGATGCAAGTAATGGTTGGAGAGGATGTTGCAGGATGGTCAGGTGGATCTATTACTGCTTGTCCAGATGGTGGTCAATTTCAGGCTTATGCTACTTGGTTAACTGGAGGAGACCCAGTGAGTGATCAGTGGTTAGTAACACCACAACTCACCTATTCTGAAGGAGATACACTAGGCTTTTGGATGGGTACCTACAGAGATGATTATTCTGAGCATATAGAGATTCGTATATCAACAACTACTCCTGATAATCCAGAGGCATTTGATATTGTAGTAGATATTATTGATTTACCTGTGGGTACCCCTATTGGTTGGATCTATTATTACTATGATTTGACTAGCATAGTTGAAAATGGCACTCCTATTTATGTGGCTTTTAGAGAAAATGTGTTAGATAATTATAATGAAGGTAATGCTACTTCTCTGGATAATATTAGCTTGAGAAAAGCAGAGTCTAAATCTTCTGTAAAGAGTTTGTTAGGATATAATGTTTATCACAAGTTAAACTCAAATGATTTTGAAAAAATTGGATTTACAAATGATATTTCCTTTACACATAATACATCTGATATTGGAGTTCATACTTATTATGTAACTTCATTATATACTGAGGGTGAGTCTGAACCATCAAATGAACATGTTGTAGATGTGGTTTTAGGTGTTTCTGAAGAATTAGCCTTGTCCACTCAGATTTATCCAATCCCAGCTAAAGACTATGTAAATATTACATCAGAATATACCATGAAGTCTGTTATTATTTATAACCAAACAGGTCAAAAAGTTCAAGAGATGAATGTGAATGCAGCTGATTATAAGGTAAATACTTCTAAAATGGTATCAGGAATATACACTATTCTTATTGATACCGAAAAAGGAAGAATTCATAAACAGCTTATAATTGAATAATTTTTAGGATTTGATTTAATGAGGGCGTAATTTTTATTACGCCCTTTTTTGGTATGTTTCTAGATTATTAGGGGTTTAAAGAATATGTAATCATGCATTTGTGGTAAACTCAAAAAGTGGACAAGCATTTGCACGACTCCAACAGGTTCAAACGAACCTTCGCTTCATCCTTCCCTTTTTTATGAAAAGCAAACATCATCGCAAAATGGTAATGATTGTTCTCTTATAATTCTTTCAAACATCACAAAGCATCGCCCGATCAGCTTTTTTAAAAGAATATAGAAAAAGTTTTCCATTTCCTTGTAGAGCATATGTTATAAAAACTTCAATAGAAGACTAGCAGCAATGAAAGCAAATCCCCTACGGGGAATAGAAAAACTTGGCAAGAACCTTATATAAGAACTAAACCGCTACGCGGTAAGGTATTTCTCCCTTCAGACACAATTATTATTGGCCTAATTCGAACTGAAAACCGAATGAGTAACTCTAAAAACCTAATCTAACTTGTGCTTCCTCTATATCAAAAGAAGAGCGTTTAAAAGGATGAGCTTCTGTAGTAAAGATATGGTCATCAAGATTAAAATCACCCTCCTCTAAAGTAAAGGTCAGGTAAAAATACTTCATGGTTTCGGCAAAAAAGAAGGTGGGCATATAATCCTTTTTCTCCATGGTTTGCACATCTTTAATGGAGGAAAAGGCCACATCGGTACGACAATATTTCATGATGTCTCTCCAATATTGTTCAATCATATCTTCATATATTTTCTTGCCTGTGAAGTGTAATAAATAATAAGCTGATTCTATGATTTCTGGATTTAAGTCGTAAACAGGATAGGTAGGAACCGCTCTATCATAATCGTAAATCATAGGTTCTAGACCGTATTGGTTCCACAACCAATCCCAAGTAGCTTGGTTTTTTTCGGCTCTTTCAATATCTCCACTTAAAGCCAAAACAGCCGGGAAAAAGGCATCATACAGTGTTACTATTCCTCCTTCTCTTATTTCATTATTATCGGCATACATGAATTTGGTTTGTTTTTCTCCTGTGTGCATATCTACTCTACGGTACCAAAATGAAGTATCGCTTTCATCTACCAAATATGTATTTATTGCATGAATACTTTTCTCCCAAATGGGTTTTAAATCTTCATCACCAAAGAGGAGGTAGGCTTTATAAAGATATTCGTAGTAAGAGTCGATTCCTGCGCAGATATGGCTGGTTCCATGCTTCCATTCTCCACTTTCTACATCGATGAGTTCTGCTACCAAATTGATATCTGAAACTCTTTCCCAAACGGCTAAATTGGCTTTTTTGGCAGTTTGATAGTAGATAGGATTCTTGGTGTAATAACTCAAAATGCCCATTTCCATCATATAGGAAGCGGCCTCAGCCACATTGATTTTAGAGCCTTTTGCTTCTCCTGTTTTTAGATTAAACCAATAATAAGGCATTCCGGTTGGAGAATCGAAAGCAGCCAACATCTTCTGCCCAAACTCCTCAGTTTTATCTAAAATTTCTTGTTTACCAGTATACTCGTACATCGCTAATAAACCACCCAAAATACGAATATTTACTTCGAAGGTTTTTACATACAAATCCTTATCCCAACTAATGGAATCGATTACATAATTCTCAACCTCCTCAGCATATTCATCCAAGCCCATTACTTTCATGGTGCTATAGGCATCGATAGGAGATATTGCCAAAGACTCTTCATACCAATCTTGGTAACTTTTAGAGAGCGGAAGCAATACATCGTGTCCCCAGGCATATTTTTTATAGCCTTCCCATGAGCGAACAAACTCTGCTTTTACTTCTTCGGCTAAATCTATTTCAACTCCAGTATTCTGTTTAATTTTAGTCTGGCTCTCACAAGAACTAAATAGAATTCCAAAGGATAGTAAAGTCAATAATAAATGTTTCATTTTAATGTATTTATGGTTTTCAAGATTGGATATGATGGTAATTACAGTTTTAGACAAAACTAATACCTTTCTGCAGATGTTTAAAGAAATATATTGATGGGAGGAGTTGATTTATTGCTCTATAGCGATATTCTCTCGGAGTAACACAGTTCTTCTGAACGGTGCAATTATTCGATGAGAATAGAATTGGTTAAACTGCAGCTCGGGAGAGCTGCGTTACTTGTAGGAAAGAGCCTTAATCAAAATTAGAAAATCTTTCTGTTTTTCCCTCTGTATTCAACAGGAGTTTGATGCATATGTTTTTTGAAAAGCCGGTAGAAATAAGAAACAGACTCAAACCCACAATCATAACATATAGATTTTATGGAAGAATTGGTCATAATCAGCTGTTGACTTGCATATTGCAATCGCGCTTTAATCACCGTTTCAGAAAGGGTTTGCTTTAGATGTTCTTTAAGGATTCTATTCACATGATCTACAGAACGCTCAGTAAGCTCAACAAAACCTTGCACGCCTTTTTTAAATCTATTTGGAGTATTATAGTTTTCCAATGCATAGGCCAACCAAGCTGGTATATGGTTTTGACTTTCCTCAAGGCAGTTAATCATTCTAAAAACCTGAATCATAAGGTAATCTAAATGAAGAGAGTTTCTTGCTTGTCCTATCAATCTGTCAGTGATAGCAGACAATTCGTTCAATTGATCAGAATCCAGTTGAATGGTAAAAGGTTGTTGGTCTTCTGACCAAAAATAGTTGCTGCTATTTCTGAAATATCTATCCTTAAAATAGTCAAGGCTATCTTGAAAAAAGGCAATATTGGTGATGACCATACTTTCTTGACTTTTATTTAATTTGAAAGTATGCTGATCTTCTGGCCGAATCAGGCATAAGCATCCCTTTTCCAGAGGAAGTTCTTGCTTATTAACCAAGTGAATACAACTACCCTCTTTTACCCAAAAAATCTCACAAAAGCCATGGCGATGAAGTTGTAAATCGTTTTTTGAGTTAATAGTAGTACGTGCCACATGAAAAACCTCCTCTTCATGGTCTAGAAATGTATTTAACTTAAAATGATTTGTAGGCATGATGCAAAGGTAGTGGACTATCAAAAATAGAATTGAGAAAACAATTCAGAATAGAAAATTCTAGTATTGACTTTCTGAAAAACAATTTGTTACTTGTAGGCCAAATTATTTCTATTAGAACAACAATAAATGGAACAAAAAGATTTACACTCATTAAGCGATGAAGAGCTGAAAGCAGAAGCAAAAAAAATGAAATCCACAGCCACCATAAACGCCTTTATCATAGGTTTCCTTGCTGGAATCATTGTCTATAGTGTGGTTTATAGCACTTGGGGATTAGTTACTTTAGTTCCTTTGTTTATTATCTATAAGCTGGTAAACAAACCCAATCAGGATAAGGAGTTGAAAGCGCTTTTGAAAGAACGCGGCATGAAATAGGTTTACAAGGGGTTCTCATAATACATCTTAGCAAAGCATTCATAGAGGCTTACCGATTGTAATGAATTTCATAGAAATAATTGTTTTTAGCTCAATAACCAAAAGCCAAGGGCAATGTTTTGAACTATGCCCTACTTTGAATTATTTTGATAAATATAAAACCCCGAATTTCAATTATTGAAACCCGGGGTATCTAATCAAATTAATGAACTATTCTATCACAAGTTTTTTAGTGATGGTTTGTTTGTTTAAGATGGCCTTTACAAAGTATATTCCAGAACTTATTTCAGCAATATTTATGTTTATATCGCCTTCTACATCAAAAATGGATTTAACCAAAACACCATTTAAAGTATAAATGTGAATATCTCCTCTTTCCATATTGGCAATATTAATTTTATCTTTTGCTGGATTTGGATAAATAGTAATATCATCGATAGTCTTTAGTCCTGAAACACTTGTAACTAATAAATGATTTTTGGTAGCATTCATTATTTCTCCTGTATTATAGTCTAAAAGCATACCAACTACTTCAATATGGTCTATATCCCATTCTTCGTCTATGATAGTAGAGAATTCCCAGCTATGAGTTTCGCCTGCATTTATTATTCCCGGCAAACTGCTTTCTTCACCTTCAAAACCACCCAAAATAGCTCTAGCTACATCTTGATAAATCATATCTTCAGCAGGAACAGGATTTGGTAGATTTTCATAACCACCCATGACTACTGCCCCTTCTGAATAATAATTTGCTTGGTCCCAGCCTGCACCAGTACCGGTTACTTCATTTTCCATGATTACTGCATTAAACCTATAATTTGATGCAGAAACAATAAACTCCGATGTTAAAGTAAATGTAAGCTCTCTGCTCTCCTCATTAAAAACCTTATCTTCAATAATGATACTTGCTGGTGCTACTTTTTCAATTTCTGCTAGATACGCGGCCTCAAAATCTAAAGGATCTACCACAATATCTCGATTAATTGCACCACTCGGATATCCAACAACATAGGCTCCTAATCCTTCATCATATTCGGGTACAAGCATTGGATCACCATTATGAACAGCAATTCCAATCCAGGTGTCAGGATATTTCATCTTCAAAGAATCCATAAGAACATGTCCTCTAATACACCATCCACACCAAGTTCCAGTACCTTCTTCTCCAACAACCATTTTTTCTGGCACCCACGGAGCAATGATAACATCATGGCTAAGTGTATTATTCTCAACAACTTCGTCTCCATCTAAATCGCTGGAAACCTCAATGGTATATGAACCTGTAGCTGCATTCCATACATCAAATTCAATCTGAATGGTTTCACCGTATCCCAATTCTGTTACTTCTTTAGTGGAAGTGTAAGAACTACCTTCTATGGAACAAGTAACAGGGAAAGAAATCGGTTGAATTCCTTTATTTTGGAAAGTGGCCACAGGAATAAGATCTCCTGGTTCTATGATTGTTTCCATATCAATTGAAATGACTGATGCGTCAAGATTGATAGATTCTCCTGTAATTTCTATTGAATAGTCTTCCCATTCTCCATATAAAAATGTGGCACAAGGGTCTGGTGAAGAAACTGCTGAAAAACGAGCCCCTACCCTCATTGTAGTGCTGCCAGGTAGGGCATATCCAGGTATTGGAATGTCTACTTCATAAACAGTTCCAGATGATTCAATTAGGAAATCTGCTAGTATTAATTCGGTGGATTGAAATGTAAAATCCTGATTAAAGTCGACCCATATGCTTAAGACTTGAGTAGAGTAATCTGAGATAAAACTAGCTGTATATGTTTCTCCAATTTCCACTGAAGCTTGAAGGCTGGTAAAGTCACCATATCCACCATCACTACATCCATTATTATAATTCTCCATATCGGCAAAAGCAAAGCCTGAAATGCCATCGCCCAAAGAACAGTCTGCAGATGGTATACAATAAATGGTGCTTTCGTAAACTGTAAATTCTTGGTAAATAACATCATTTGAAGGACTTTCATCACCATCTAATAAGGTAGTTACGGTTGCTGTATATTCTCCTGTTTCAGCTAACCAGGCATCGAAATTTATATTTGCGCTTCCTCCAAACTCAAGGTTGGAAACTTCCTTTATGGATGTAAAAACGATATTGGTTCCATTGTCTATTTCCAGTTTCACATCAAAAGATACTGTTTCGGATCCATTATTATTAACTTCAGTTGAAATGAGTGCATCATTACCATTGTAAACATAATCCAAGCCATCTATGTTAATTGGTGTAACATCATATTGTAAAGGATCTCCAAGAGTAATATCATCTATTAACCATCCCATTAATGATTCTGAGTTTTCACTAAAAACAAAACAAAATTGAAAATTTTCTGAACCCATATCGCCATTATCTATATTTATGACTTCGTTAGCCAAATAGGTTTCCATAGAGGCATGTTCATGAGTCCAGACTTCGTTCCAGGTTTGCCCCCCATCGCTAGTCGTTTCTACTCCAACCCAAAACTGACTTGTTCCCATTGGGTCAACTCTATGCACAAAAGAAAGCCCTGCTGCAGCAAAGCCACTGGTGTTAATTACAGGTGAAACAAATTTGGTCGTTCCTGTAAAATCTGGATATCCAACTAAAATAAGCTCTGGAGCCTCTTCTCCCACATAGTTTGTTGATGAGTTGGTCCATTGATTAGCAGCATCACCTGTTGCAGTCCAATTATTAAAACCATTATTGGAAAAATCCTCTGAAAACAAAATATCTTTTACTCCTTTTCCCCAGTCTGAATGAAATTTCTGGTTTATTTCAGTGGTTTTTGAAGGCGTTCTTCCTTCATAGACTTGAGAATAGGTCTGCGCTGAAGCATTAAATGCGAATAGTACAGCAAGAGTTATCAGGTTTAATTTGTAGATTAATTGTTTCATGTTTTTATGTATTATTTTTTGAGTGTTTTTTTCCAATCTTTTTTAGCATTTTCTCAAAAGCAATATTTTCTGCCTCTTTTCTTTCCATGATGATTTTTAATTCTTCTACACCTTTGGATTTAATGCTGTTTTTGTTTGTATCGGGTTTGTTTTTCATATGATCGATTTGCTTATTTGCAAAGCTATAATATAGAAACACTTAGCTTGGTTTTTATACTGCGTCAATACTACGTCATGGTATAAAAATACCCTGACAAAAACCCGTCATAGATAGATTTAGTAAAAAAAACAGAGTTTTAATAATTACTAAGAAAAGAATTCAGGCTTACTTTTGTTTTGGTAATGCCAAGTTTTTTACGAAGTCGTAGCCTCGCAGTTTCAAGAGCAGAAATACTTTGTCCTGTAATTTTAGAGATTTCTTTGGAGGTCATTTCAAGTCGTAAAAAACCACAAAGGCGTTTTTCATTTGTAGATAAATCAGGAAAGTCCTTGCTCAAGTTTTCATAAAAATCGGTATGAACTTGTTGAAATCGAATTTCAAATTCTTCCCACGAACCTTCCTCTATTGATTTATATATTCTTTTTGAAATTCTTTGTATGGCATTTTGTGTTTCCTCTTTTACAGCTTCCTTTTCGATATTAAATAATTCATCGGAGATATTCCTCAACATATTATTCTTTTCTATAGAATACATCACATTGGTGGCCAGTTCTTTATTTCTGAATTCAAGCTCTTTTGATATTTTTTCTTTCTCCAACAATGTGTTTTTCTGTTCAAGACTTTTCCTTTTGGTTTTGTTTCTTTGTATGATGAATAAAACCAAAAAAAACATAATAATTATTCCAGACACTAAACTGAAGCTAAACTCCCTTCTCTGCTGTTTAATCTTTTTTTCCTGATTTATTTTGTCTTGCTCGTATAAAAACTCCAATTGAGATAAACGGGTTTTATTATTTTCAAAATCCAGACTATCCTTTATTTGATATTGTAATTCGCTGTATTCATAAGCCTTTTGAAAATCAGACAACTCAAGGTACCTGCCTTTAAGAATAAATGCTGCACCATATATTACCAGCTTAATATTGTTTTCTTTTCCAATTTTTAAGGCTTGTTGCGAATAAAACAACACACTATCCGTTTGTTTGAGTTTGGTATGGTGCAAAGCAAACTTAAGGTATAGATCTGATAAACTGTAGAAGTTATTTAATCCTGTAAAAAGTGATTCTGCTTTTCGGTAATAATACAAAGTGGAATCATCATTATTTTCATTGGCATTTACCATGCCTAAATTGAGATAATTAACACCTTCACCCAAATGATTACCCAGTTTTTTATTTATTGCAACCGATGCAAAATAATTAGCTTTTACTTTCTCTATATCCCCTCTATTACCATAAATAACTGCGGTATTATTCAAGCCACGAGAAATTCCTTCTAAATCATTTATTTCCCTTGCCATGTTTAAAGATTGTTTATAATACTCAAGGGCTTTATCTGAATCATCCTGGCTAAAAAAATCGACCCCAATTTTATTCAAAGCATTCATGACTCCTTTTTTGTCATTGATTTTTTCGAAGGTTTTAAGAGCTTCAAAGTTCATATTGGAGCTCTTTTTATAATCTCCTAATTCAAAAAAACTTTGCGTGATTATTAGAATGGACTCGGCATATTCTTTTTGATAATCTTCTTTTGCTGCCAATCCTTTGGCTTGATATGCATACTCTAGTGAAGTTTTAAAATCTGTTTTAGACCAATAAATTTCTGCTAATTGTAAATAGGCCTTAATCTCTCTATGGCTATCTTCATTTTCACGAGATAAAACAAGACTTTTTTGCGCATAGTCAAGTGCTTTATCAGGTTCTGATGATATGATGAGGTCCGTGATATTTAGTAGAATATCGCATTTTTGAGTCTCATCATTTATTCGATTTAAAGCAAGCTCTAAACTATCAATGGTTGAACGGCTTTGTGAAAAGGAGTTCCCATAAATCAATAAGAAAAGGAATATGAGCAAAAATGGCTTGTATTGCATGAAGCAAATGTAAGAAATCGAATGGAGAAATTTATGAATACTTAAGAAAAGCATTCAGGATTTGCCTTGAATTCGATTTTCGTTTCTTCGGGCCAGATAACAGAATAAAGCAGTAAATACGCCACCAATAATAATACAAATTGCTGTGGAGTGCAATAGATTGCCTAAGCCAACTAAGGGAGTGCAAATGCTTCCTGCCAAAAATGTGATGGAGCCAATGGCTGCCGAAGCAGAACCTGCATTTTCTCGTTCACTGTCTAAAGCCAATGCTGTAGCAGCAGGGAATAGCAATCCAAAAAAGAATAATACGAAAATAAGACTCGATTCATAATATATAAAAGGAAGATCGTAGAACAGACTTAATCCAGTGCTTAAAGAGAAAACAAACACTCCAATACTCCCGGTGATAATACTATTTTTGGTTTGCTTGAAACGCATGGAAAGGGCAGAACCCAAAACAATACTTAAGGAGTTTAATCCAAAACAAAGACTAAATATTAAAGCAGAATAGCCATAGTGTTCTTGAATGATAAAAGGGGAGGAGGCTATATAGGAGAATAATACCACTGCCGACATCATCAGAGTCAAAGTGTTGAAGGCATAACTCGGGTTTCTGAACACCTTTCCTAAAGTTTTGAAGTTAGATAAGGTACTTTTGTCGCTTCTATTTTCTTGGGCTAGTGATTCCTTTAATCTATAGGATAAAAACAGGATAAGAAAACCTAAACCCAGCAATACCCAAAAAGCACTTTTCCAATCGAAGAATTCCAATAGAATGCCTCCCATAACTGGAGAAACAATAGGAGCAATGCCGTTTATAGCACTGATGATAGCGATATATTTGGCAAGTTCTTTTCCGCGAAACAAATCTGTAGGAATGGATTTAGATAAAACCACCCCACCAGCTCCGGCCATTCCTTGTATTAACCTGAAGAACACAAAAGAATAAATATCCCAAGAATATAAGCAAGCTATGGTAGAGAAAATAAATATCCACATACAAACCAAAAGGGGTTTTTTACGCCCATATTTATCACTAAGCGGGCCAATAACCAACTGACCAAGCGCCAAACCCAACATACTCAAGGATAAACTTAACTGTACATTGGAGGCCGAAGTCTGGAAATATTTTGCCAGAGAAGGTAATGCCGGCAAGTATAAATCGGTTACAAATGGACCAAAAGCGGATAATAATGCCAAGCTTATTAAAAGTAGAGTAGAGGTGGTTTTTTTTTGTTCTATCGAGTTTGAAAAATGCTTAGTATTCATCCTGTTTTGACCTTATCATTATTTGGCGAAATTACTCCATTTATCCTCCTAAAAAAAGCAATGATTTACAATCTACAGACTTTAAATCTATTAAAAAGGTAGTCTATAATACTATTCTTGTGTTTTATTTTTGAGAGTTAAACTTCTCAAGCCAGCAATCTGGTAATTCATGGTTGGAGAAATAATCCCATCTAAAAACCTAACATTAAGTAGTTTTATAAAAGCATTGTTTTTCAATTTAAAACGGAGGATGCTATCAGATGGAAGGTTGGTGATTTGTTGAAGAATATCTTCTTTTAATGTGGCTGCCGTGTATAAGTTTTTATCGAGGAAAATATCTATCATGGGTCGGGTTTCCAAGGGGATAAACTCATAGGATATTTCTTGGCTTTCGCTGATGTTGATCTCGTAAAACCCTTTGGTCTCGTCCTTCTCAGCAAAGGCTGTTCTTTCTATAGAGCCTGGGTAGATAATGGGAGTTTGACAAGCGGAATAGAGTATTTGGGAGCGGTGAATATGACCCGATAAAAACAAATCATAATCTTCAGGTAAATCTTGTATCAGTATTACATCTTTCCCTCCTCTAAATGTATAATCCGATGGGCCACATGTAGCGCCTTCTATGGATTGATGCATGCACAGGAGTTTGATGCTTTCTTTCCTCAGTTTTGGTGCTATTTCTTTTGCAATATCAGGAAATTTAGACAAGACCTCCTTCCTCACACAAGGGAAACCAGCCATATCGAAATCTATCCCTTTTAACCGAAATTGAAATACCTCTGGCTTACTGAAATAAAGAATGAGAGGATGCTGCATAAATAGGGAAACGGGTAAACGAGAACTTTCGTGATTTCCGGGAACGATTACGATGGGAATACCTGATTCAGCAAAATTGAAAATGCGCTCGTAAACCATATCAATAATGGTAGGAGGAACTAAAGTTCTGAAAAAGAGATCGCCACCATGAATCACCAAATCGGCTTGTAATTCTTGTGCATACTCCAAGGCCTTATCGAAGTTGTTGAAAAAATCGATCCCCCTCCTCCGTTTTTCTTTTTTTGGTCGGAGTGGATAGTCAAAACCCAGGTGGGTATCGGACAAGAAAATGATTTTGGGCATTTGGCAAAGTTACATAATTGAACACTGATAACACAGATTATACGAATTTACACGGATCAGTGATCGTCTGTTGAATCCGTGTTATCAGTGTTCAAAGAACATTATCCGGAACCCAAACAAAACCCTCCTCCAAATCACCATAAATATTCCCAGCATGCTTATTGGCAAACAAAGCTGCAGTATACAAACAAACTACTGCATCCAATGCATCTTCGTTGGATTTGAGTGATTGACCTTTTAGTTGCTGGATGGCTTTGAAGTCGAAAAAGTGAGTGAGTTCATTGGGTATGATGAGTTTTAATACCTGTGATTCTTGTAGACTTAATAGCAACTCAGCCAACTTTACTTGACCTGCTATCTTCTCCCCAACTTTTCCTTTCTTGTAGACCAATCTTCTCGTTAAACCAAAAATTTCTATGAGTGATGCATGTGGATAGCACTCCATTTGCCATTTAGGCTCTGTTCCATATTTAAAACCCTCCTCCTCTAATCTTTCTGATAGCCTCACACTAAAAGCATTGGGATATAAGTTTTGATTGGTGGGATAACAGCCAGCCCATTTGTTTCGGTATACTTTGTTCAAATCCGTTTCGCTTTTTCGATAGCCGGTTTTATTGGGGATTTTGAGCGAAGCATCTACCGAAATTCCTTGCAGGTTTTCTTGAGCTTTCAAAAACTCAAGAATTGGGTTTAAACCAAAAATCTGAGGATGGATATCTTCTAATAGTATCTCATTGCCTTTTAAACTTCCTACTGCTATGGCCGATGGATTGGTTTCTCCTTTCCAAGCTAAATCTATTCCGGCGTATTTCATTTACTTGTTTTTACATTTTCTATAAGTAGCCAAAGGTGTGAATAAATGGAAGCTTTGGCTACATATAGATTAGTCTACGAATAATGTATCCATGGTTAATTCCTTATCAACAATCTTATTACTATACTTGTTTTGATGGATTCCGAATGTTGTAATCATAGTTAAAAAGAAACTCTTTTTTGATTTACTTGATTTTCGGAACTCATCCATTTTAAGACGAAGCTTTTTTAATGGTATGATTACTCCTTCATAAACTCGTCCCACTTGTTTTCGAAATCCTCTATACTGATGGTTTCAAAATCTACAGTACTCTCAAACTGAATTTCTGGATTACACCACATTCCGAAGTCCTCCTCTTTTGGAGCTGCAATTTGCACTTGATGTTCATCGTTAAATCCCAATTCTCGAGTTGGGGAATTGTTTTCATCCAATTCTAACCACCAATACTCCAATGAGATGATAAGCCTGTCTTTTATGGTAATGGGCTCTTGATAATTGATGAGCTTGTTATTGTATTTGATGATTTTAGCCATGGTTGTTTACAATGAGGATTTTATAAGAATCCGCAAAAATACTCTTTTTCTAAGATTGAAATATAGCAACAGTAAAATGACAAAGAGACCCTCGTAAATTATATCTTTTTCCAATTGATGGTATATCCCAAATTAAATTCGAGAAACTCTGCCAACATAAAATTGATGGCTCTTACATTTACTCCAAGCGAAATATGGTCGGTGAAATAGTATCTAGCTCCTAATCGTTGATATAATTGAGTGAAATTTCCATATTGATGGTGTTTGGCATAAATTCCAATCCCACCTGTTAGCCTTAATTTATCAATCACCAATTCTGGTGTATATATCAATCCGATGGTTAAATTATCAAGGCTTTTGGGGCCAGGGGTTCCGTCTGGTTTAGCGGTAAGTCCCCACATATAGTTGAAATCGATTCCAGGGCCCGACCTAAAAGCATTGGAATGCTGAAATGAATAATACAAACCTAAACCAGCTATGGCATAATAGTTACTGTCGTATTCGTGCTCTACAATTTGATGATCACCATAACCCAGCATCATATAAAACTCGTTCGACTTTTGCTTCACTTTTGGCATTCTTTCTATGCTTCTTGTATTTGGCCTTTTATTGATGTGATATTTCAATTCAAAAGAAGGAGATATTAAATTCAATCCTCTATTGGGTCGTTCAAATCCCCCGTTTGAAAAATGAGTAAAGCTTAATCCTAAACCTAAATCAAGATACTTGGTGAGCGGGTAAAATGCATTCACACCAATATCCAAATAAACGGTCATATTAGAACCAATGGCATTGTTTTTTGGGTTTTGAATGGAATCGTAATGGTTCCAGCGCCAGGCTAGACCAAATTGAAACTCAGAATACAGCTCAAGTTTTTCCCATCGTTTGATTGGGACTCCATAAAAACCATAAGCTGCCAATGGATATCCTAATTCTTCAGTAAAGAAATCGCCCATAAAAAATCCAACACCATAATAGGGTCCTCGAAAAGTTTTCTGCCAGTCGGTATAGCCTGGGTTTTGAAAACCAAATTTGAATGATAAGGACTGATAATTAGCGATGGGACTTCCACTCATATTATCACCTTTCACAAAATCGGTAGTACCCATCACTTTTCCATAATGATAGTTGAGGCTAAAAAATGGATGGTGTTTTTTAGGAATAGAGGCGCTGTCTATTTGGCCATGACTAGCAACATAAATAGCCATCAAAATAAATAGGAAGGTTTGTTTCTTCGTAATTATAAGACCTAAAAGGGATTCAATAGTTCGCATGTTAAATTATTTGATGCAAAACTATAAGGAACTCATTCAATACAGAATAGAAATCTGATGAATTGTAGTATTAGCTATTTAGAGGTAAAATATGAATGTTGAATTGTAAATGATAATAGTGAAAGCCAAGGACGCTATCCCTTTTAGGGCTATCATCCTCTAGACCTATACAAAGGATCAAAGCCTAAGAGGGTTGAGGCCCTAGCGATCAACTATCATTTTTTAATTCCCTCTTCCTGATATAGGTTCTCCGGGTCACTTCTCCCAAAAACACTTTCGACTCTTTCAACTCAAATGGCAATTCTTTTGGAAGATGAGCAAATAATGGAACACCTCCTCCGAGCAATATGGGGATGGTGGTGAGTATCATTTCGTCTATTAAATCTTCGCTGAGAAATTGTTGAATAACTTTTCCTCCGTCGATATAAAGTTTGTGATGGCCTTTTGCATGCATTTGCTCTAAAACCTCTTCCAAACTACCTTTTACCAGTTCTACTTTATATTGGAATTCCTGAGGAACAGATTCTAAAGTGTTGGATAAAATATAAACAGGCTTAGTATAAGGCCATCCTATTCCGAAACTCAAAACCTTTTCATAGGTATTTCTTCCCATCACTAAGGCATCTACTCTTTCCATCAGCTTTCCATAGCCCATATCATTTTGTTCTGGGTTTGGAACCATTTCTAAGTAAGAGATTCCTCCTTCTTTATCAGCTATATATCCGTCGATACTGGTGGCTATGAATACGATGTTTTCTCTTTTTTCCATGAAGTAAAATTAAGAATTTAGAATTGGTGAGCTGTTAAAATAAAGCTAAAAACATAAATATCGTGCACGATATAAATAATATCAAGTATGTTTGCATCGCGAACGACATAATATAATTGGAATCAGGATGCACGAAGCAAGAAGTATTACTTCGAACATCCAGCATCAGTCATCAAACATCTAGTAAAATGAAATACATAAAAACAATATTAAGAATACTATTAGGAGCAGCATTATTATATGCTGGAATTGGCCACCTCACTTGGCTCAGACAGGAATTTACTGCACAGGTGCCTCAATGGATGCCTTTGGGAACTGACTTGGTAGTGGTGCTTTCAGGAATAGTAGAAATAGTATTAGGTGCCAGTTTAATCTTTCTATACAAACGGAAACATATAGTTGGCTGGACAGCCGCTCTATTTTTTATCGCTGTATTTCCAGGCAATATCTCTCAATACATCAATGAAGTAGATGCCTTTGGATTAGATAGTGATAGAGCCAGATTGATTCGCTTATTCTTTCAGCCAGTATTAGTGCTATGGGCCCTTTGGTCAACAGGGGCTTGTAAAAAACGTGTTTAAAGTTCCAAGTTTAAAGTTTAAAGTTCGAGGCTCCAAGTCAAAAGCAGTATGCTTGAAATTCAGTCTCCCTTTAGGGTAGGGGCAAGCTGATTTCAAGATTCAAAGAGGGAAGTTTACAATAAGGACTACAAGCAAAACCCAGTATTCAGAACCCTACATCTGTCATCACTCATCAAACAAGAAAAACAACATTATGAATAATACATTTTATAATTTCGAAGCCAAATCCCTACAGGGAAAAGATATAAAAATGGAAGCCTATAAAGGCAAAACAGTATTAATAGTAAATACCGCGAGTAAATGTGGATTGACTCCTCAATACGAAGGATTAGAAAAACTATACCGGAAGTATAAAGACCAAGGTTTGGTGATATTGGGATTCCCAAGTAATCAGTTTGCCAATCAAGAACCTGGGGATGAGAAGTCAATTGAACAGGGTTGTGTGATTAATTATGGAGTTAGTTTTCCCATGTTTTCTATCATTGATGTAAATGGAGATAATGCTCATCCACTTTATAAATACCTCAAGCAAGAACTTAAAGGAACTCTAGGCAACAAAATCAAATGGAATTTCACCAAGTTTCTAATCGATGCAGAAGGAAATCCGGTGAAGAGATTTGCACCGACTACTAAGCCAGAGAAGATAGATGCGTATTTGGAGAAGAATTTGAAGTAAGAGGCGGGATGACGGATGACAAATGTGGGATGTAGAGCTAATTCTTTAGTTCGGGCTCCACATCGGACCTCGGTCATCAAACAAAACAAACCCCATGAAATACAATCAACTAAAATTAGAAAATCAGTTATGCTTTCCGGTATATGCAGCATCTCGACTGATAATTAGAGAATACCAACCTTATTTGGATCAGCTAAAAATCACCTATCCTCAATATTTGGTTTTAATGATATTATGGGAAGAGGATGGCATGCCAGTAAATGATATTGCTAAGAAATTAATTTTGAATACCAATACCATTACGCCTCTGCTAAAAAGGATGGAAAAGCAAGGATTAGTGGAGCGTGAGCGCTCCAAGCAAGACGAGCGGAAAGTCATCATTAAACTTAGCAATCAGGGCTTCGATTTACAAGAAAAAGCAAAATCTATTCCCGAAGATTTATCTAAAAAACTCCTTGATAGTTCTTTGGAAATAAAAGATTTGATACATCTTAAGAAGAATTTGGAGGATGTGATTTCTTTGTTGAGCAAAAAAGAGTAAATTGTATTGGCATTGCTACTTTTTGACAATTATTTTTTTTGTCAGCGATTCATTATTCTGCTCAATTTCAACAAAATAAATACCATCTGAAAAACCATTTAATTGTAGAATAACCTGCTGTTCCCTTGTTGAAACCCTCAACTGTTCTTCTCCAACAATACTATAGATTTTAATGACAGATTGCTCAGAATTTCTTTCAAAACTAATGCTAAGCTCATTGCTACAAGGGATTGGAAATAATTCAAAATCAAGATTACTTTTATCTTCTCCCAAAGCTGTTATATCAAAAAGGGTTTGAAATGTTGCTTCTTCAGAATACTCAAAACCATCATATACTTGAAACTTAAAATGGTCATCCACAGCAGGATTTGAATTAGAGGAATATGTCATTTGACTGAAGCTGGAAAAGTCAATTTCTTGCCCTATAATAACAAGACTACCATTATAATCAAGCACTCCAAAACTAGGTAGTTCGGTGATTTTAATCTTCATTATGGTATCGAGTTCAGCATCAGAATAAGCATTTATGAATGTTTCTGCCACTATGTCTATTTCAACATTTTCATTGCACGTTATAATGATATCAGAAGAAAATGGAGCTGTGTTTTGCATATTCTCTAACAAAATATCGAGAACAACGCCTTCAATAACGGTAAGTTCATAGGGTAAATCATCAGGAATATGATACCAAGAATCGTAAGAACCACCCCATCCAAAATTAACGTGGTAAAAATTATCCTCATTCCATCCATCAAGAACTACATTGTGTCCCACAGTCATAGCGTCATTTACCACTGCTAGATGAATCGGTAAGGCATGACGCATATTAAATGCCATCCTCTCATAAAGATTCTCCATATTTGGATATAGTAATTCGGAGTTGGAACAATTAAAAGAACCATATGCATCTGCTGCTTGATTTACTCCGAAAGTTCCAGATGCTGAGGAAGAATAAACCTGAGTACAAGCTACACCACATGCAAATACAAGATTTGCTATTTCAAGATTAGAAGGATTAATCCCTAC
The DNA here is from genome assembly GCF_013166655.1 of Lentimicrobium sp. L6. Classification (NCBI taxonomy): domain Bacteria; kingdom Pseudomonadati; phylum Bacteroidota; class Bacteroidia; order Bacteroidales; family Lentimicrobiaceae; genus Lentimicrobium; species Lentimicrobium sp. L6. The sequence continues at coordinate 57,470 of NZ_JABKCA010000013.1, read as the reverse complement.
TGAATAACTATTTTGAAGACTATTTAAATTCGTGTTTAATTCGGGGAAAGAAGGGAAATCCAGTTCTTCGAAATCATCATCTATATCATATTGTCTTCCACTATAATTGTGAAAATAATCATCTTCATCAGAAAATATCTTTTCATTGATGGTTTTATGAAAATCTAATATCTGAGCCATGGTGATGGAAGGACAGCCTGCTATGCTTCTCGCATTGTCTATTGGATCCATGGGACATGCAGCATTATAGGGTGCAGATTGCGACCATTGTGCTTCTACCCAACCTTCGGTGGATGTAGTTCCTAATTCAGGCCATGATAAACTACTTTTATTATTTGATTTTCCAGACAATAATACAGCCCAACTTTTATTGTTTTCATCTTTATATTTCGAAAGATAAAGCCCTTCAGAAGCAGCTCTCTTTTCAAAATCAGCACAGATTAATTGATGCAAGGGATTGTTATTATTCTTTTCATATTTGCCATGTAAAGAATAAGCAAGTATAGGAGCAAAATCTTTATCATTGGATACCAAGGCATAACCAGCAGGTGAAAGATTTACGATATGGTAAAGAATCCCACCTTTATATGAACAAGTTTCATAGTCCTTCAAACTATAAATATTGCTTTTAGTATTGTTTAAAAATACCTTCCCAACCTTTATGGCTTCCTGCTTGTCAACTTGTTGAGCTAATACCACCGTGGTAAATAATAGTATGGAAAAAAATAGGATTAATTTTTTCATGATGGAATGTGTTTGTTAGTGCAATAACAAAAGTATTATAATCTTTTATTAAGCCAAAAGATAAAAGGGAATTAGTATGGATAATATCATCAATCGGTATCATTCTGCTATAATATGAGCTAGAGATGCTTTCGAAATCATTCTTTGATTGAACTGGCAGAACGGAAAATAGGGGAACTCAATGAATAAATCTTCTCCATAGCTCCTTTTTGTTAAAATTACGAATTATGTAATTTCTTTTAATTGTTTAGTACCCCTATATAAAAAACATAGCCACACCCAAAACACTCAAGAAAGCTCCAGCAACCTCAGCCCAACTCACTTTCTGTTTATACAAAACCACAGCTGGTAGAATTATTAAGACTGGAACAATAGCCATAATGGTGGAGGCGATTCCTGTATTGGTATTCTGAACGGCAAGCAGAGAAAAGGAAACACCAAGAAATGGTCCGAATATAGAACCTACCACAATACCTCTTAAGGCCAATTTATTTTTAAAAGTAGCTGTTACATTTCTCCATCTTCTTAAAAAGGTGATGATGATGGCAAATCCAATAATGCCGACAATAACACGAATTTGAGTAGCTGCAAAAGCATTATATTCTCCCATTCCGTATTTGCTTAATACAATTCCTCCTCCTTGTCCGAGTGCGCCAATAAAGGCAAAAAGCAGTCCTTTAATTGGGAATTTTAATTTGGCTTTCTTTTCGCCACTGGGTTTACTCCAAATGGCAATTCCAATTCCCGATAATACTAACAACATTCCAGCTAAGCCTTTTAAATTCATGGTCTCTCCAAGGGCAATCCATCCAAAAAAGGCAGCCATGGGTGGCGCCAAGGTCATCATGAGCATGGCCATTCTTGAGCCAATTTGAGGATAGGAGGCAAAAAGAAAATAATCTCCGATAATAAATCCAACTACACCCGACAATCCAAGCCAAAACCACATATATGTAGTGGCATCTACTGGAAAAGCAATCCCTCTACTAAAATAAGACATGATACTTAAAAGGACGATGGCAAATAATAATCGAATGAGGTTTACGGCAAAAGGGCCTACACGTTTAGTGGCCCCTTCAAAAGCTAGTGCCGTAATGGTCCAAAAAACAGCAGTCATTAAGGCTGCAAACTCGCCAAAGTGTGATTGAAACATGGTCTATTTTTGATTTGCACAAATGTAGAAATAAATTAATGCATTATTATTAATCTGAAATAGACTAGATTATTAATTTGCTTTGAGGATACCAAGGTTTTAGAAAACACTAAAATGGAAATTATTCCTTATTGGGAATTGGCATGATCTGCAAAATAAAGATTGTATCATCAGCTTTTGCGTGCCCAAACTAAATTCCGTTCATTTGCAGCTGAAATAGATGAGCGATAAAAAGAACGAAATACAGACGAATAATAAGCTGATAGGATTTGCATTTGCACTTTTGGCCACAGCACTCTGGTCGGGGAATTTTGTGGTAGCTAGAGGATGGTCAGCAGAGATACATCCCTTTAGTTTGGCGTTTTATCGTTGGACAGTAGCAGTTTTGGTGTTTACTCCTTTTGCGCTGAATTCAGTAAGACGAGATTGGAAAGCCATACGAGCAAAGCTTCCCTATTTAGCCATTACTGCGCTGTTGGGAGTGAGTACTTTTAATACGCTCATTTACTTTGCTGGCCGCAGTACCACAGCCATCAACCTTTCCCTCATTGCACTCACTTTTCCTATTTTTATACTCATTTTATCCAGCCTTCTCTTTAAAGAGAAGATTACCCTAAAGAAGTCTTTAGGAATACTGATTGTATTAGTAGGTGTATTGAGTATTATCAGTCAGGGGCAGCTTTCCAGACTCCTCCAATTGTCATTTCATCCGGGTGACCCATTGATGTTGATGGCGGCTTTTACGTTCTCTATTCATAGCATGTTGCTCAAACGAAAACCTGCTGCAATATCGGTGATCAGTTTGCAATACATGACCTTTCTCATTGGACTCGTCATACTTCTGCCTTTCTATTTGGTGAATAAAAGCCTGCAGACAGAACCCGAAATCATCACAATGCCCATTTTTGCTAGCATCCTCTATATTGGTATTTGTGCTTCACTCATATCATTTGTTTCATGGAATAAGGCCATCGAAAAAATTGGCGCTCCTTCTGCTGGGATGATTTACTTCTTGCTTCCCTTATTTAGCGGAATTGCCGCTTGGGTATTTTTGGGAGAACACTTGCAGGTTTATCACTTTATTAGTGCATTCTTGATTGTTACTGGGATTATGATTGGCACCCGAAATATTCGTGCAAAATAGAATCAATGTAAAAGTCATTTACTCTATACGATTTACCTCACAAAATGAGTATATATTTTCTTCTCTTGTTCTGGTGCTTCCACCTTACCTTTTCCGTGCTCCCTCAACTCTAATAGATAAGCCATATTCTTGCCCAATACTCTCATAATTTGTATACCTTCTTCATCTTGATGAACCTCGCCAGGCATAGTTCCATGTATCACATTCCAGTAGTTAGAAGAAGCCAACATCATTTCTGAATAGTTCATATAATTGTTTAACTCGTTGAAGGTGGGTAAGCCTCCTGAACGACGAACCGCAACTACAGAAGCTCCTACCTTATGACGGAACATATTTCCATTCACACCAGATACATAGAATGCCCTATCAAGGAATGATTTCATATTGCCCGCCAAGGAAGCATAATGCACCGGAGAACCCAAAATAAATCCATCCGCTTGTTTCATTTTTTGAATCCAATCGTTAACAGGGTCTGTTTTCGCCACACAGGCTTCGTTCTTATTCTTAGCACACATACCACAAGCCGTACAAGACCTAATATTCTTAATACCCACTTGTATCATCTCCGTTTCTATGCCTTTGGCTTCTAATTGCTCACATACTATTTTTAAAGCTTCGTATGTATTCCCCGCTTTACGAGGGCTTCCATTAAATGCTAATATTTTCATTCTGTTTATTTTTTTTGTGTTATACGATTAGGTATTATCTTCAGGTATTTCTTTTAATTCATAATTAGTGCCTCTTCCTTCTTTTGCAGTATTTGCCCATTTTGAATTATTTAATTTTTCTTCAAAACTTTCTCATTATTTATTAAGCATCAATCTCTGACGACTATTCAAGCCTGTCCCTTTATGAATCTCCCAGAAGTTAACTTTATTAAGGACCTTTTTTAATGTAGTATCTGTTGCTTTTAATGCGCTATAAATACATACACTTTGTCATTTTCTTGCTTACAAGAATAATACTTTTATTTACCGCAAAAATAAGGAGATTAATGGCTTCAATCACCGCAGCAAAATTTTTCTTTTGTTTGTAGGAAAGGATTGGTGTATGTTTAGTAAGGAATATATACCCAATTAAAAAAAGGTGAATATCAGAGTTGTAATCGAAACGTAAAAACTTGGTTGTTTATGTTCATTAGGTGTTATTGTGCTGAATTCAGGCTGTTTAAGATGCTTGGTTTTTAATAAGCATTTTCTTTATCGTAATTTCATAGCTTAAAATGGCAAGAATACACCCCATTCCACTGGCAAGGATATCGTAAACATCAAATGTTTTAGAGGCGGTAAAAAAAGGGAAGAATTCTTCAATTATTAGAAAGATAAAAATGATAGCCACGTAGAGGTAGTAATAAGCCTTTCTGTTTTTGTTATTTGACTTGATTATTCTTTCAAAAGGAAGCAAACTAAACAAATAGGCACCTAAGAAATTTGGCAAACTACCTACTATAATTGAAACAACCTCATTGTTTTGGAATGCAGGTCTTAAGTATTCCTTATTGATTACAAAAAGAACTAAAACAACTATACCAGTGAGGACAAGCCTAATCCTTATCTTCCGTATATTCATCCCATTAGTTTTTTCATTAATCTGGTTTTTCAAAATGATTTCAACTTCCTATATATTCACTTTTATTAACTATATCTTAGCTCAAATTGCGGATATACTTATGTTTTATCAAAAATAAAACACCAGAAACTTATCAAAAGGCTATAAACTAAATAAGAAACGGATTTTTAATTGTCTGATTAAATGTTAGCCCAAATGTAGGAATTGTTTTTAAGATAATACCTTAAATGCTCTTGCGGAATTAAGGTAATAGATGAAAAGGTTATTTATTTATCCGAAATCATCATATTTAGCTTAGCTAGATTTTAACAAATATTTTCTTTTATGAATCACAAAACAAAATACCTTTGCACCATTGTTGCATTTGAAATAGATTTGCATTTATGAAACCAGTGGATATTTTAAATAATCATCATCTCAAACGAACCAGTTGTCGTGAGGGAATTCTTAAGGTAGTGCAGACTGCCAAGCAAGCCCTATCTGAAAATGAGATTAGGGAACGTTTGGAAGGGAATTATAATCGAACTACTTTTTACCGTTCTTTTAAGACTCTTGAAGAGCATCATATTATCCATAAAATAGTTATCGATAATCAGCTGGTCAAATATGCGCTGGATAATACTGTTACGCATAAAGAGGAACATGCACACTTTTATTGTAAGGAATGTAATACTGTTAAATGTATGGAGAATATCCCGGTTCAAAAATATCAGTTGCCCGATGGTTATTCCGATACCGAAACCGAGGTTTTAATTAAAGGACTTTGTTCCATATGTAAAAACCAATAGAATACTTGACAAAACACAGATTACATATTGCCAGCATTTTGTTTTGGATATTTTTATTTCCAATCATATTCCAATCTATTCATATAGTTTGGCATCACGATCATGAACACCATTGTGAGCATGAACTTGCAATATCTGGCAAAGGAATACATCAAAACCATCAAGCCTTTTGTGAAAAAGAAGATAGCTGCGATATCTGTGAATATCAATTAACCATTAATGATTTACCTAGGACTTCTTTATTTCCTAGTTTCATTCCAACTATTAGCTTTAAAACTAAAGAGATCGCTCCTAAGCTTCCTCTCAAAATAAGATTTTCTAACAAATCGCCTAGAGCACCACCGTTTCAGCTTTCTTAAACGACATTCTACAGATTTTTAGGTATTTATTTCACTCAATTATTTTAATATGAGCAAGTTTTTCATGCTTTTAATAGGCATGGCTTTTCTTTATAATGCTTCCTATGCGCAAATGCATTTTGAGCTTAAAGGTATGGTTGTTGATGAAAACAACCAAGCCTTAGCCGGTGCATCCGTATTTCTTTTTCCAGTGAAAAAAGGCAGCATCACCAATGCTAATGGTGACTTTGTGATGGAGCATTTACCAGCAGGTAAGTATAAAATAGAAATTTCATTTATAGGTTATCAATCATTGATAGATACCATTTCTATAAATGGTCACAAAACCATCAATTATCAATTAGAGGTGAGTGCACTTAGCCTTCAAGAAATTGAGGTAAATGATAATTATATAGAAAATAGAAAGAAAGAAGAATCGCTTAATGTAGAAATTGTAAATGAGGAGTACCTGAAACAAAACCTAGGTGGTAGTTTAATGAATTCTCTAGAACGATTACCAGGGATAAGCAGTATTGGAATTGGTTCGGGCCAGTCGAAACCTGTTATTCGAGGACTTGGGTTTAATAGAGTGGTGGTGGTGGAGAACAATATAAAGCACGAGGCTCAGCAATGGGGTACCGACCATGGCCTTGAAATTGACCAATATGCTGTAGATAATATTGAAGTCATTAAAGGTCCTGCCTCGCTAATGTATGGTTCAGATGCCATTGGTGGAATCATCGACATGAAAAAAAGGGAAATACATGCTAAGAACTCCTTTGGTGGTTCTGTTGATTTATTAGGTAAAACTAATAATGATTTACTGGGTACTTCCATTTCCATGTTTATGAGAAAAAACTGGTTCTTTGCAGATATTCGTGCCACTATAATGGATTATGGCGATTACAAAGTCCCTACTGATAGTGTTGATATTTATTCTTATCGTGCTCCTTTGTACAATAATAACTTACGTAATACAGCTGGTAAAGAAAAGAACCTACACCTATCCTTTGGGATGATTAAAGACCAATTTCAAAGTCATTTTTACATCAGCAGTGTGAACTCGAAAAGTGGTTTTTTTGCCAATGCACATGGTTTAGAACCTCGAAACATAGACACAGACTTGCATGATCAATCCAATAGAGACATTCTATATCCTTATCAATTGAGTCGTCATTTAAAGGCCACCAATAGCAGTTTCTATAGATGGGATAAGCTGAAAATTGAATTAGACTTGGGCTATCAGCGAAATTTCAGACAGGAATGGAGTCCGTATGTACAACATGGCTATATGCCTGCGGTTTTTCCTGATTCAATGGATTTTAACCCAGACCTAGAACGACAGTTCACGAAAAATGTATACTCTGGTCATCTCAAGTTTCATTATGATTTATCAGAGAAAGCGGAACTGAAATTTGGCTTAAATAGTGAGTTTCAAGATAATCAAATTGATGGACGTGGGTTTATCATTCCTGAATATCAGCAGTTCAATATGGGCGGCTTTGTATTTGGGAAGTATTTTCTTTCTGAAAAAAGCATTATTCAAGCAGGAATCCGATATGACTATGGAAATATTGAAACCCAAGAATATTATGATTGGTTTACATCCCCAGTTATTGAAAATGGGGATACCACTATGCAATATTTGCAGAGAGCTGAAAACATCAACAGAAGCTTTTCAAACTTTACTTGGTCACTAGGCTATAATTATAATCCTGGTAAATGGTCCTATAAAGTCAATATTGGTAAAAGCTTCCGAATGCCTATAGCTAAAGAATTGGCCGCAAACGGAGTAAATTATCATCATTTCAGCTACGAAGTGGGTAATGCCAATCTATCACCAGAAATATCTTATCAGATAGATATGGGATTGGAATATCATAATAAAAGATTTGCTATTGGAGCCACTCCTTTCTTTAACTATTTCACGAATTATATTTATCTGAATCCAACATCTGAACACGATAGACTTTATGGTAATGGCAACCAAGTATTTTATTATACTCAAAGCGAAGTATTAAGGTATGGTGCTGAATTACACGCTCATTTTGAGCTTTATAAATGGCTACAGCTTGGGCTTATTGGTGAATATGTATATTCTGAGCAAATGTCGGGAGAGAAAAAGGGCTTCACCTTACCCTTTTCGCCACCACCCTCTGGAATTCTTAATGTTAAATTCCAACAGCCAAGCATAAGCTTTATTAAAAATGCCTATTTCTCGGTTGATTATAGGATGACAGCGGCCCAAAACAATATCGTTCCTCCCGAAGAAAAAACCGATGGATATCAGGTGTTTAATCTGAGTTTTGGAGGAGATGTCAATTTAAGAAATCAAAAAATAAACATCTCGATGCAGGTGCAAAACCTGTTGAATACTAAGTACTTTAATCATACCAGCTATTACAGGATGATTAATGTACCTGAACCGGGGAGAAATTTTATTGTCAATATTTCCATTCCCTTTTCAGGAATAATAAAAGAAAAATAATATGTATAACGAGGTCTGCTAAATCAGCAGACCATAAAATTAAAAACAATGAATACAAGAATCCTATTAATTTCGATTGCATTGATAACAGCTATTGTTTTCTCCTCCTGTACAAAAGAGGATGAAATAGCAAAGCCAGTCATCACTATTCATGAACTGGGACATGGAGATAGCCATAGTAACGATTATGCTGTTGCTATTGGTGGTGATCTTCATATGGATGTAGATATTGTTGCCGAAGGAAAGATAAACACCGTTCAGGTAAGAATCCACCCCGAAGGAGAACATAAAGGAGAGGGTGAACATGAGGAATGGGAAATAGATACAGTCTATACCAAATTCTATGGGCTTAAGAATACTACTTTTCATGAGCACCTAGAAATTGACAGTCTTGCTGAAGCAGGAGACTATCATTTCGATTTTATTGTGACTGATTTAGAAGGTAATCAAAGCAGCGCAGAAGCTGAATTACAACTTATTGAAGAATAATTTAAATAGAAGAGGCTGTCTGAATGTTGAGAATCATTAGTTTCGCTTTTCATGCAGCCTCTTGTAAAACTTTTGAGGTATTCAAATTAGTACTTATTCAAAGACAGAGGCCTAAAGCCCTAATTTAATGCGGTTCAATCTTTTTTCGTTTGCCCCAGCCCCAAGGGGAGTGAAAAAAGCATCCTCTAAATTAATTAGATATATAGTTCGTTATAAAACCCTCAATAAAACTTTTAACCATGAAAACGTTTAAATATTTCATTTACTCATTGCTTATTTTATTTATAAGTATTTCCTGTAATAAGGATGAAGACATAGATACCGAGAAACCTCAAATTGACAATAGCTTTGCAGGGGCTTTTCCTATGAATTGTGATACCTTATATTTTGGTGAATCTTTTGATTTGAAAGTATTATTAAAAGATAATACTGAATTGGGTTCCTATAGTATTAGCATTCATAATAATTTTGATCATCATTCCCATACTACAGATGTCTCAGAATGCAGTCTAGACCCTATCAAAACCCCAGAAAGCCCATTTGTATCTATAGAGGATTATAGCATTCCTTCTGGTCAGACAGAATACGAAACCAATGTAAGCATTATAATTCCTGCTAATAGTGGAGGTGAGTCTTTCGATGAAGGCGATTACCATTTCTTTATTAGCCTAACCGACCAAGAGGGTTGGTCAGCACAAAAGGGTATGAGTATTAAAATGCTTTATCGATAGAAGCTTTTTAAATAGAATTAGAGCAGAAAGTCGGTAGGATGATAGTAAGGTTTGTTTATCGCAATAGATTTCTCCATACAGCTCTTCACTCTGTTACGAGCCTTCTGTCGAAATGATATTACCTTGTTTTCTGGAGCAAAGGCAGCGAGGACTACTTGTGGAAATTAAATGCGTCCTCGCTGCCTTTGCCTAAACCCCTATATATCAATGTCATTTCGTCGACCAGTGGGAGGAGAAATCTAAATACTTTCCCGATAGGGGTATATTACAAGCTTTTTTACAATAATTGCAATATTTTCACTGAAAACTGATTATAGCTAGTTGGTATATAATAGCTATATATGAATAGCCATTGCAAATCCTCTTCCTTTTTACTATTTTAGCATACCACAAAACCAAAAGGAATGAAAAAATATTTAAGCTTCATATCCGTTATCTTTCTTTTCTCTTATGCTTATAGTAAAGATTCAATGCCTCCTCAGCATGCAGATAGTTTGATAGAGGTTTTGGAGAGCAGAAGCACTAAGGATACCATTCGTGCTGAATTACTCAATGACATTGGTTTTGAAACCTATACCACCGATTTAGAGTTAACTAAAAAATATGCAGTTGAGCTTCTTGAGCTTTCCAAAGAAATTAACTATGAGGTAGGAATAGTGAATGGGTATAATTTACTGGGGATTTATTATGACTATACAGGAGATTATAATGAAGCCTTGGAGCAATATGGTATGTCCTTGCGAAAGGCGGAGCAAATCCATTCCATGAGTGGTGTTTCTGCAGGGCTTAATAATCTGGGAACCATCTATGAGATTTTAGGACAGTACCCTCAAGCCTTAAATTATTATCAAAGGTCCTTAGATATAGATTTTGAACGAGAGGATTTAAAGGGTGTAGCCAATTCTTATTTGAATATTGGGAATTTATATGAGAATCTCCACGATAATGAGAAAGCCATGGCCTATTATCAGAAATGCTTGGTTTTATCTGATTCCGTTGGTTTTAAGAAGTTGATGGCTTATAGCCTTTTAAATATTGGCTATTTATATAATAGTTCCCAAGAGAATGAGAAAGCAAGACAGTATTATAAGAGATCTATAAAGATTTCTGAAGATAATGATCAGCAAGAAGGTGTTTTATTGGCTTGTATGATGATGGGTATTCTTGATAAAGAGGAAGGAAAGCACAGTACTGCTAAAACCAATCTGAATAGGGCTTTGGAAATCAGTATCAAACTGGGATCCATTTCTCAGGAGCGATATTGTTATTTTCATTTGGCCGACGTAAACTTCAATCAAGGAAAATATAAAGAAGCGCTTAAGCTAGTGAAGTTATCCTATGTTGAAGATGAGGATAGTGATAAAAACTTAAGAATGAATGCTAGCGAATTGCTATCGAGTATTTATGCTGCAGCTAAAGACTTTGATAAAGCCTATAAGTATCATGTGATTTTTAAAAGCCTTCAAGATGATTTGTTTAATGAGAAGAATATTCAGGAAACCGTTAACTTGGAATATCGCTATAAATATGAGAATGAGAAACAGGCTTTAGTGCTAGAACAAGAGAAAAAGGATGCCATAAATCAAGTTGAACAAAACCGACAAAGAGCAGCTCTATATTTTTTAATTATTATATCTTTATTGCTAGCCCTTATTTCTATATTTATTTTATATAGTTTAAGACAAAGAAGGACTGCAAATCAGCTGCTTCGAGAGCAAAAGAAAGAATTAGAGGAGGTTAATCAATTACTCGTCAAGCAAAAAATGGAGATTGAGGCTGTGGCTAAGGAGCTCGAAAAAGCCAATGAGACGAAAGACAAGTTTTTCTCCATCATCGCTCACGATTTACGTTCTCCTTTTACTACTATACTAGGCTTTTCTAATATTCTACTCGAAAGTCATGAGGAGTTTGACAAAGAATCGCTTGAAACCTTCCTCGGTAAAATTAAAAAGGGTTCGGAGACTGCATTAATCTTATTAGAGAATCTTTTCAGCTGGGCCCACTCCAATGCTGGAGGTATTAAATTTTCTCCCAAATCTTTAGAACTTGAGCCACTGGTGAATAGGGTTTGTAGATTATATGATAGTGGAGCCAATAGTAAACTCATTACGCTCATTTGTGAAGTCCCTCCAGAATCAAAAGTTTATGCAGATGAGGAAATGCTAAGAACCATCATTAGAAACTTGATATCGAATGCCATAAAATTCACCCAAGAGGGCGGAGAAATAAAAATCTCAGTGAAAGTAGAGGAGGCTTATACAAAGCTTCATGTAACAGATAATGGCATAGGGATGAGACAAGAACAGGTGGAGCATCTTTTTGAGTTGAACAAGAAAACAGTTACACGAGGAACCTCCGGAGAGAAGGGAACGGGATTAGGTTTGGTATTATGCTATGAGTTTGCCCATCAGCATGGTGGTAGGATAGAAGTGGAAAGTAAAGAAGGAGAGGGGACGGAAGTTATTGTTATTTTACAAAATTGAAGTATTCTCCATCTTGGGTTTTAATAAAATGGCAGTAGTATAGAATTCTATAAAAAAACAGGTAAGGAAAACCCCAACCTGCTTTATCATATTTTATATTCTGGATTTTATTTAAAACCCAGTTTTGCTCTAACTCTTGCCATTACCGCTGAACTCACCACCCTAGCTTTAGCAGCACCTTCCATAAGAATAGCATCTAATTCTTCAAGATGACTCATATAGTACTCAAACTTCTCACGTGGCTCGGCATACTTCTCTAAGACTAAATTTAAAAGCTCAGTTTTGGCATGACCATAACCAAAATTACCTGCTAAGTATTTCTCTTTTAATGCGGCAGTTTGCTCTTCAGTTCCAATAAGTGTATATAATGCAAATACATGACAAGTATCTGGATCTTTAGGCTCCTCCAAAGGCGTGCTATCGGTTTTTATTCCCATAATTTGTTTCTTCAACTGCTTTTTAGGCAAGAAGATATTCACCAAATTGTCTCTAGATTTACTCATCTTGTTTCCATCAACACCTGGAACATATTTAGTTTCCTCATTGGTTTTTGAATCAGGAATGATAAATGTATCTCCCATTTGATTATTAAAACGAGAAGCAACATCGCGGGTCATTTCTAAATGTTGCAATTGATCTTTCCCAACTGGAACATAATTGGCATCATAAAGTAAAATATCGGCCGCCATAAGCATTGGATAAGAGAACAGTCCAGCATTGACATCCGATAATCTATCGGCTTTGTCTTTAAATGAATGGGCTAATGTTAATCTTTGATATGGAAAATAACAGCTTAAATACCATGATAATTCAGTGGTTTCAGGAACGTCACTCTGGCGGTAGAAAACCGTTTTTTTGGTATCTAATCCCATAGCTAGCCAAGCTGCAGCTACTCCATTAGTGTTTTGTTTTAAAACTTCACTGTCTTTTATCTGCGTTAAAGAGTGCATATCAGCGATAAACAAAAACGATTCGTTATTGCCATCATTGGCCATAGCTATTGCGGGCTCAATGGCTCCTAGTAAATTTCCAAGGTGAGGGACTCCAGTGCTCTGAACTCCTGTTAGTATTCTTGCCATATTGTATTATCTATAATTTCACGCAAAAGTAAACATATTTGAGAAAAAACCTCTTTAAGACATACATATACAGCTTAAAATATTGAAAGAATACAAGCCGGAACCAGAATACCTAAATATAGGTATTGCCAATCTCCTGCTTCTGTATGCATATTTGCAGCAGAAATATTACAAATCAAAAAAACCATAGAAATGAGAAAATTAATTACTGTTATTCTATTATTGGGGAGCTTAGGATTATGGGCGCAAGAAAGTCAGCTAGAGATGAATTCTGCTGATAGGCTCATGGATATAAGAGACCAAAAATTAATAATTGGGGGTTACGGACAGATAGATTATAATCAACCTTTAATAAAAGACCAAAGCAATAATGGAACATTGGATGTTCATCGTTTGGTATTATTATTTGGTTATAATTTCACTGAAAAATTACAGTTGTTTACCGAAATTGAATTAGAACATGTGAAAGAGGTATATGTGGAACAAGCTTTTTTAAATTATAAATTCAACAACTATTTTCAAGTTAAAGGAGGATTGATGCTCATTCCAATGGGAATTATAAATGAACTTCATGAACCTACAGTATATTTTGGAGTAGAACGTCCTTTATTAGATAAAAAAATAGTTCCTACTACTTGGAGAGAAATTGGTTTAGGAATTCATGGTAATATTCAGGAAATCTCCTTAAAATACCAATTATACATGGTGAATGGGTTCTTGGGTTATGACGATCAGGCAAAATTTAGAGGTTCTGATGGATTTAGAAAAGGACGTCAGAAAGGTGCAGAATCAATAGCTAGCAGTCCAAATCTTTCTGCTAAAATCGATTATTACGGAATTCCTCGTTTGAAACTTGGTTTGGCTACTTATCTTGGGAAATCACAATCTAATCTATTTGATGGTTTACCGGATAACGATCCTCAATTACAACAGCAAGCTGACAGTTCAATTGTTGATATAGCTATGTTTGGAGTAGATGCTACCTATAGAATTGAAGGAATACAATTACGCGGACAATTGGTTTTCGTAAATAATGGAAATGTAGATCAATATAATGACTTTGGTGGTTCTGATTTAGGACAACAAATGTTTGGATATTATGCTGAAGCTGGATATAATGTTTTCAAAACTACAAAGTTTAAATCAGAACTTATCCCATTTGTAAGATACGAGTTTATCAATACACACCACGAGACTGTTGGATTTGAACCTAATAAGAGTTTCGAAACTCAATTGATTACCAGTGGTCTCAATTGGAAAATCAACTCTGGTGTTGTTTTAAAAATAGATTATCAATGGATTAAAACAGCTGCACAATCAAAGTATGACCACGCATTCAATGCCGGTCTTGGTTTCGTATTTTAAAGGCCATTGAAACAAATATATATTGAGAATAATAACACAAAAGAATGATATATAAGATTTTCATATTCATTATAATGCTCACTCCCATCACCGAAATATTTCGGTCGGGAGTGGGTTTTAATCATGGAATAGAAAAAAGAATCAACAGAAACCTCGTTAAATATTTTGAAAAGGAAAGTTTCAATAAGAAAACAATCGCTGTTCACGATAGTATTTTGACTAAAACCAATAGCTACTTCTATCAGGTAGAAAATACTTTAAAAACTAGAGGAGGTTATATGGTGATTACTATTGCCAATGGTTGTAAAGTTGGAGGTTGCGATGTGGAGCATGAAGTGGACGAGGAGTTTGAGCAATTTTGGGTCTATAGCTTTTATAGTTCTGAAGCTGAGTTATTGGACTTGAAAATTCTAGATTATCAATCTGAGCATGGTTATGAGATAACGAGTAAATGGTGGTTAAAGCAATTCGTAAAACACCAGAAAGAAACCTATAGGTACGGTAAAAATATCGATGGAATATCGGGAGCAACTATTTCAATAAAATCAATGATTCGGGAGATGAATTATTTAGAACAAATTATGCCTGCCGTTATCTTACTATCAGCTAAATAATCTACTTTTTATTCTTCATTTTGGCAAAATATGCTACTTTCTCAAGAGAAGTAATCATATCATATTCCTCCAAGTATACGTGAGCTGGAACATTCATAGGGCGAGGCGTATAATTCAAAATTCCTTGGACTCCTGATTCTACTAGAGCTTTAGAGGTTTCTTCAGCTACTTCAAGTGGGACTGACACAATTCCAATGGAGATATTCTTTTCTTTAATCACACGATTCATTTCATCGATATGATAAATAGGGATACCGTCAAATTCTGTTCCTACTTTATCTTTATTGGTATCGAAAGCAGCAGCTATGCTTAACTTGTCTCTTCTATCGTGAAAATATTTCATTATAGCACGACCTAGATTTCCCGCACCAATAATGGCAACATTCTGTCCTTCTTGTTTGTCAAGAATTTCTCCTATTAAAGTCACCAACTCTTCAACATTATATCCCTTTCTCAAAGTACCTGTATATCCAATTAACATAATATCACGACGAACTTGTACTGGAGTAATATGGTGAATATTAGCTATTTCATGAGAAAAAATATGAGTCTTTCCTTTTCCCTTACAAATCAATAAGTTTCTACGGTATTGACTTAATCTCTCTACTGTCTTATCTGGCAATGTGTTCATATTCATGTAGTTTCAAGTTGGCTATGGAGTTGATGTTCTTTCGCAAAGCCTGTTATTTCGCAAACAAAGTTAATCAATTTTGTTATTTATTGAACACTATTCATAATTTTTCATTTTAGACTCTTTATCAAGAACATTTCTAATTTAATAGTATATAAGCTAAGTACTGCATTGGCTTGGGTAAGATGATTAAAAATAGTTTATTTTTGTTAACATGTGTAATAGCTTTTCGGTACTCATTTAATTGAATGGATATCCTTGTAATTGAGCTATATTAATAATAATCTAAATCGGAACGATGAAAAAACATGAGATTAGTATTTGCATGGGAAGTTCGTGTTTTGCCAGAGGCAACAAAGCCACCTTGCAAAAGATAAAAGAGTATTTGGTTAAGAATGATATTGAAGACAAGGTATTATTTCGAGGCAACCGCTGCTTCGACAAATGCGGCAAAGGCCCCAATCTCATGATAGATGATAAGATGTTTCATCAGGTAAATGCTGATAATGTGGAAACTTATCTAGATCAATTTTTTAGCATATTTCGAATCTATTAAAAACTCATAAACTATGGATGACTATTTGATGAAAATCAACATTGAAAAATGTGTTTTATGCTATGCATGCGTAAGAAATTGTCCAGTAAAAGCTATTGCAGTATCCTCCCAAGAAGATCCCCCTATTCAAATTATTAATGATAGATGTGTAGGTTGTGGGGCTTGTTATGAGGTTTGTCCTTATGATGCTGTTGAATATAAAAGTAGTGAAAAAGAAACCAAGGAATCCTTAAAAAGCAAAGAAGCCGTTATCGCTCTTTTGGCGCCTAGTGTAGCAGCTGAATTCCCTGATATCACTGACTATAGGAAGTTTGCTCAAATGCTTCATCAACTTGGTTTTAACAAAGTATATGAGGTAGCACTTGGAGCTGATCTAATTGCTAAAGAATATAACGAACTATTTAAAAAATCACGTGGGAAATATTACTTGACTAGCAATTGTCCAGTGGTAGTGTCCAATGTGGAGAAATTTCAGCCCGAATTAATTAACAACCTTGCTCCAATAGTTTCGCCATGGGTAGCCATGGCGAAGGTGTTAAAAAAAGAATATGGTGATGCTTGTAGAATTATATACGTAGGTCCATGTATAGCTGCTAAAGAGGAGGCCAAGAGATATGCCGACCAAGTAAAAATTGATGCTGTTCTAACTTTTGAGGAATTGCGTAAAATGATCGACGAGTCAGGTTTAGTGGAGAAGAATTTGAGTTATGCTGAGTTTGATGGACCTATTGCCAACAAAGGATACTTGTATCCTATAAGTAATGGGTTGCTCCAGATTATGGAGAAATCGGAAGACTTAATGGATTCCAAAGTCATTACCTGTGAAGGTCATGTGGATTTTGTAAATTCACTTTCAAACTTTAATAACGATGTCACTGAAATCAAAAAGCATTTAAATATCTTTTATTGCAACGGTTGTATTTCTGGTCCTGGAATCAAGAAAACTACAAGTAAGTTTGTGAAGCAAAATAAAATAGTAGAGTTTGCCAAAAAACGCAGAAAAGACTTTGATCAAAAGAGTTGGGAAAAAGCAATGCAGTCTTATGGAAAAATAGATTTTTCTGCCAGTTTTGAGCTTAACGATCAAAGGATAGCCACACCTTCAAGCGAGGAGGTTGATAATATATTAGGGACTATCGGTAAAAATAACGACCATAGTGAAAATGGTTGTGGCGCTTGTGGATATAAAAATTGCACTGAATTTTCAATTGCTATTAGTAAAGGTTTGGCTGAACCAGACATGTGTTTTACCTATACTTTCCGTAAGAATAAGCAAACCATAATGGAATTGAGTAAAGCCAATCAAAAAATGGAAGAAACCAAAGCCCAATTAGAAACCAGTAAAAGAGAAGCTCATGCTGATAAACTAGCCATGGAAGAAGCTCATCAAATTACGCACTCTATGCTTCAGGAATTGCCATCAGCCATAGTTATTGTTGATAAAAAGTTAAAAATTATTCAGGCCAATAAAGGCCTAATCGATTTGTTGGGAACTGATGCTAAAGACATAGCAGAAGTAATACCAGGTTTGGTGGGTGCCGATCTTAAGAGCTTTATTCCATTCAATGTTCAAAAGCTTTTCAATTTTGTGTTGAACTCTAGTGATAATATTATCAATAGAGATATTCATTTGAATGATGAAATTTATACTGCTTCTTTCTTCTCTATTAAGGAAAAAGAAATAGTTGGAGCGGTATTAAGGAATATGCAACAGCCTGAAATTCAGAAAGAACAAGTTATGGAGCGTGTTACTGAAGTCATTGATAAAAATCTGGAAATGGTACAAAAAATAGGATTCTTATTGGGAGAGGGTGCTGCAGAAACCGAACAGATGCTCAACTCAATTTTGCAAACCTATAAGCAAGCCCCAAGTCAAGAAACACAATTTAACATCAGTAAACTAAATGAATAATCTGGAAAATAGTATTCATATTGATGTCAATTGCCAGCAAATCAATCACGAAGGTGAGCGTATTTGTGGAGATGTTTTTGTGAGTAAAAAAATAGAACAAGAGAATAGAATCATCTGCGTATTATCTGATGGAATGGGGCATGGAGTCAAAGCAAATATGCTGGCTACTCTTACGGCTACTATGGCGGTTAATTTTGCCAAAGAGCATAAAGAACCAACCAAGATTGCCGAAATTATTATGAAGACACTTCCTGTTTGTAGTGTTCGACAAATTAGTTATTCCACCTTTACTATTATCGATATTGAAATAGGTGGGCGGGTTTCTATTTTAGAATATGATAATCCACAATGCACCATCTTTAGAGGAAGTGAAATATTTGATCCAGGGTGGCAATGTCTTCTTCTAGAGGAGGGGAAGAACAAGAAAGAATTACTCTATACATCATTTGAACCTCAAAAAGAAGACAGAATATTGTTTTGGTCAGATGGAATTGCTCAGTCAGGTTTAGGTAGCGAAAGGTATCCTTTTGGATGGGGAGTAAGTGATGCGGTGAAATTTGTTCGTGATAAAATAGCAAAGAATCCAATTATTTCGGCTCGTAAGCTGTCAGTACTTACTGTTAACAAAGCTTTTCAGAACGATCTCTATCATTCCAAAGATGATACCAGTACGGCCTGTATTTATTTTAGAGAACCCAGAAAACTACTACTCAGTACTGGACCTCCCATTAGGAAATCATCGGACAAGGAATTAGCAGAAATAGTGAGGAGTTTTCCAGGAAGAAAGGTTGTTGCAGGTGGAACCACCGCTGATATTATTGCTAGGGAATTCGGTGTGAAGATAGTGGATAGTCTAGATTTTGACGACCCCGATTTACCGCCAGAATCACACATGGATGGAATCGATTTAGTTACAGAAGGAATTTTAACTCTGAGCAAAGTGGCCAACATCCTTAAAAACTATACCAGTGATCAGGATTTGGGTGATGGCCCAGCTGACAAAATGGTGAAGATGTTTATCCGTAGTGATGAAATACATATTCTCGTTGGTACGAAGATTAATATCGCTCACCAGGATCCAACACTGCCAGTTGAATTAGAAATTAGAAGAACCGTGGCCAAAAGGATAGCTCGTCTTCTTGATCAGAAGTTTTTAAAGGGTGGGAGTGTGAAGTTTATCTAGTTCTTGTCATAATATGCCAATTTTTTCGTTACGCTTGTTCTGAAAACAGACATTTACAAAAGTAAACTTACTGTTATTCAGGGATTCGCAAGTCTTAAGTTTGACGTCTTCTGAGCAAGAACACACATTTTGCTTAAACTAGAAAACCTCTCATTATTAATGAAAACTTTTAGTATATTATTTTAGGAACACCCGCAAATAAATAGGATGGTGATCGGAAAACTTAAATTTCTGACTCACCGTATTGGCACGCAAAACCGTAACATTGGGGCTGCAAATGAAGAAGTCTTTAATGGTGGTATTTAATGCGGAATGCCTATAAGCTTCGTGTAAAACCCTTGAAGTAGGAATGCTGTTTTGATACTCAAACTTCCAGCCATTAAAATATTTTTCGGAATCAAGTTCTGGATAAGCAACCTTGCCTTTATAATCGTAGCTTATTTTGTATTGCTTAAAATGAGGAGGGTTCATATTCCAACCTCCACCAATGATCACATAATTCCCTTTTAGATATAGTTTTTGAGCTAAATTTTCTACTTCCCTTAGCTGAGCCAAGCGAATTTCTCCCATATAATCGTAGCTATTTAAATGCACATTAATAATATAGAGGAAACCATCATCTAAAGGGTACTTAGCCACATCCATGCATTTCTTTGCCGTGAATAATTTTTTTGGCCAATAGAAATCCTTATCGCTGAGTGCCATTCGCTCGTGTGACCCTGCTCCTTTACTACTCATGCTCACCATACCAGAATAAACTTTGCCCAAGGGTTGATTGAGAGGAACAGGAATATATGGAACCGCAAAATTAGGACAATAAACTGATTCATATCCTCTTAGCCTCCTCCGAATTTCTTCCACCTGATTTATGCCATATGCTCTTTTCGATGCGCTATCTACCTTGTGAAAAAGAAAGACATCAGTACTGTCTTTATAAGATTCGATGGCATTTAAAATCTGATGAAAATTGGATTTACTCTTATCTTCCTCCAATTGAATCCTTATACCACCAGAATAGAAGAAATCCATTTCGGCTGGCATACCTCCATAACTGATATTCCAAAGCAATACTCCCAAGGAGTCGCCGATTTTGCTTGAGACAGGGTCGACGACCCTAAGTTTTTCTTGAGGATGGTATTCATGATACTGTATCCAAGAAAGGAAGGAGATGACAGCTGTAAAGCCAATAGCTGCTATGGCGATAATGAGAGGTTTGAGTTTCAAGGTTTAGAATTCTACAGCGACTTCAAACAATAGGTTCTGGGCTGTTAAATCCATAAATTGAGCATTGTCCATCACATTAAAGCCAGTGGCTGTTTTTTTGAAACCTTTCACTATCGCAAAGCTTATGTTTTGCTCACCAATATCTCTTGAAAATCCAAAGCTCACATGGTCGGTAATTACATCAGGCATCATCATATTTAAAAGGAATTCTGATGCTATAAGAGTTAAGTCGCTATATTGGTAACCAACTCTAAATTGCCATTTTGGGATGCTATATTGTATACCGAATTTATAAGTCATCTGATCTGTTCTTCCGAAGCCTCCTCCATTTTCGCCACCAAGAGAAACAGCACCTTTCTGTTTCATGGCCAATCCCCATGCTGGAACACCACTATGACATATTCTATTCATGTCTAAAGCCATTAAAAAACGATCAAAGGGATGGTAAACTAATCCGATACTCCACTCAGATGGGATATCTAGTTTTCCAGATTCACTAATTAACCCTTTATACTCGTCCATGGTCGTCATATATAGCTTGGTTCTAAAGGCTACACCAGCTTGAAATTTTTTAGAAACATTCCATTGTACACCTAATTTCCCGCCAACACCAAATGAGTTGGCTGTTTCGTTATTGGTAAGCTCATTTGGGAATTCTGAATAGTGTAAACTTCCAAAGGCTTCTAGACCTCCAGCGCTAAACGATTGCCAAGCTCCAACTAGGCTGATACCAATTCCTAGTTTGTCTCCAAATTTTCTAGAGTAAGAGAGGGCAGCAAAGTATTGGTTGAGTTTCATAAAAGTAGGATAGCTTACTGTTCCCATAGGATTGATAAATCCTTCGCTACTACCAAAATCTGCTATCACAGGACTATAATATGTTTTTGCAGCATATTCCTTGCCTTTATTTCCATTTCCATAGATGCTGATTCCTATGCTATTATTGTCATCAAGACTCATATTAAATCCAATTTGAGGAATCACCAAGACTTTATTTTCGGAATCTACTCCTCCTGTTTTGATTCCTAAAGGCCATATACTAGATTGAGTTTGTTCAAATTCTGTTGGTTCCCCAGCTACAAAATAGGAAGCTTTAGGCATGGCAATCTCGATACCAATTCCTAATTTTTGCCCTAGGAATACTTGCCCGCCAGGATTGGAATTTCCCCATATGGAATTCTCTACAATAGCAGTTCCAGCTCCTGCCATTGATTTAGCTCTAGGGCCATAAGCCAAATTAGATTGAGCTTGTATCTGACTTACGAATAAGAGCAAAGCCACAAGGAAAAAAGGAATGGAAAATTTAGATAGATTTTTTGTCGTCATAGTATCAAATTTTAAAGCATAAACTTAAAGGATTATTTTCTTCATTTCTATAAAAGACCCTATTCTTTTTCAACAGTTGTTTTGTGATAATAGGAATATGTGAATTATTGTCATCAAGAAAATTCCGATAACTGCGTTATACAATTTTTGAAAACAGCCATTTACAAAGGTAAACTCCTTTATTTGCAGAAATCGTAGCCTTGTTCTCGAAGCTTTCCTATCAGACACAAAAAGTAATATTCAGTTTTCTTACAAAAACTAATTAATTATATTTGACTCAATAAAATAGAATATGGAAAATAATAGACACGAAACTGAAATGCCAATGGCAGTAGAAGAATGGGGATGGAAATACCATCATTTGGGAGTTCCAACTAAAGAGAAAAAGCCAAACGAGCATTACTTACCACAGTTTAAGTTTTATGTTTCTGGTTTTTCCACTAGTCCTTTTGGTGTGGAGTGGATGCGTTTTGATGAAGATTGTGAAATGCACCCTTTAATTCAAACCATTCCTCATTTGGCATTTGTGGTAGATAATCTCGATAAAGAATTGCTTCGTCCAGAGCTAAATTTGCTCAATCCACCTAATCTACCCATGGAAGGATTAAGGGTAGCTATGGTAGAACATGATGGTGCTCCCATCGAATTAATGGAGTTTTCTGAGTATCCATAGTAGTTAAGGATAAGAATGAAATTCAATCCTTTTTGTATAAATAGGCAAACGAATACCAGAATGTTTAATTTATTGTTAAAAACTTGACACGGTGGCTTTTTAGGCCTACTTTTGTACAACTAAATTAAGGAAAGCAACTTGTTTAAGTTGTAGTTTTTTTCATATTTTTTTATTTGGTTAAATGTGTTTATATGCGAGAAGTCGTCAGTAGCCCTACTGGCGACTTTACTTTTTTTATGAGGTTTTGTTTTTAGATTTCTGATCAATTTCCACTTTTTTTCTAGTCCTAATTTACTATTATATTTTTATGCACGATAAATTTCACCTATGATAAATTTCACGTACGATAGATATGACCTACGATAAAATCATAGTATATCTACACTTTAAAGACCCCACACAAAAACCCACCCAACCAAAGCAAATTTTTCATATTTTTGCAAACTTTTATTATAAGATGTAAATACAACCAGTCCAATCATTTATAAAGAGAATACAGGATGGCAAAATATAAAGATTACAAAAATTTAAACCTCACCAATATTGCTGAGGAAACGCTCAAATTTTGGAAAGAACAAAATATTTTCGAAAAGAGTTTAGAAACCCGTAAAGAAGGCGAGCATTTCGTGTTTTATGAAGGACCTCCATCAGCGAATGGAGTACCTGGAATTCATCATGTTATGGGTCGTGCCATTAAAGATATCGTTTGTCGTTACCAAACTTTAAAAGGAAAATATGTTTCTCGTAAAGCGGGTTGGGATACCCATGGTTTGCCAGTGGAAATTGGAGTAGAAAGAAGTCTTGGAATCACTAAAGAGGATATTGGTAAGAAAATTACCGTTGAAGAATACAATCAAGCTTGTCGTACTGAGGTGATGAAGTATAAAGACCTTTGGGACGATTTAACCGTAAAAATGGGATATTGGGTTGACCTCGATGATCCATATATTACTTTCGATAATAAATATATAGAGTCGGTTTGGAATCTTTTATCTAAGATTAACAAGAAAGGCCTCCTCTATAAGGGATATACTATTCAGCCATTTTCGCCTGCTGCTGGAACTGGTTTAAGTACTCACGAACTCAATCAACCCGGTTGTTATAAGGATGTAAAAGACACTACCCTTACAGCTCAGTTTAAAGTAGTGAGAAACGAAGATTCTGAAAGGCTTTTTGCCGATGTGGAAGATGAATTGTTCTTCTTAGCTTGGACAACTACTCCTTGGACTCTTCCATCAAATACTGCTTTGGCCGTGGGTAAGAAAATCGAATATGTGAAGATTAAAACCTTCAATCCATATACTCATCTACCAATTACTGCAATTATTGCTAAGCCTTTAATGGGGAAATACTTCCCAGAAAAGAATGCCGAGCTTAAACTAGAAGAATACGAAACCGGACAAAAAGCCATTCCTTTCCAAGTGATAGGAGAATGTGTGGGAACAGATTTGGCGGGTATTCGTTACGAGCAATTATTGCCTTATGCACAACCTGAAGACGGGGATGCTTTTAAAGTCATTATTGGCGATTTTGTAACTACTGAAGATGGTACTGGTATTGTTCATATTGCGCCTAGCTTTGGTGCGGATGATTTTAAAGTGGCTCAACAAAACGGAATTGGTGCTTTGACTATGGTTGAAAAAACCGGTCGTTTCAACGAGGAAATGGGTGAGTTTGCTGGGCGTTTTGTGAAAAGCGAATATTATGCTGATGAAGATCCATTGCGCAAAGAATCGGTGGATGTTGAAATTGTAATCAAGCTAAAGAAAGAAAACAGAGCTTTTAAATCTGAAAAATATACCCACTCTTATCCTCATTGTTGGAGAACCGATAAGCCTATTTTGTACTATCCTCTAGATTCTTGGTTTATTAAAACCACAGAGGTGAAGGATAAAATGATAGACCTAAACAAAACCATCAACTGGAAGCCAAAAGCTACTGGTGAAGGTCGTTTTGGTAATTGGCTCGAAAATCTAGTAGACTGGAACCTTTCTCGTTCTCGCTTCTGGGGTATTCCTCTTCCAATTTGGACCAGTGAAGATCGCACAGAGCAAATTGTTTTGGGTTCTGCTGAAGAGTTGAAAATAGAAGTAGATAAAGCTTATGCTGCTGGTGTAATGACTGAGAATCCAATGGAAAACTTTGTTCCTGGAAACATGAGCAAAGAAAACTATGAGACTTTCGATTTCCACCGTCCCTATGTAGATAAGATAGTATTGGTATCAGAAACTGGTCAGAAGATGTTCCGTGAGCCAGACTTGATTGATGTTTGGTTCGATTCTGGAGCTATGCCATATGCGCAATTGCATTATCCGTTTGAAAACAAAGAATTATTTGAGCAAAACTTCCCTGCTGACTTTATTGCCGAGGGTGTGGATCAAACTCGTGGATGGTTCTTTACCTTACATGCGATTGCATCCATGTTATTTGATGGTGTAGCCTTTAAAAATGTGGTTTCCAATGGTTTGGTATTGGATAAAAATGGAAATAAAATGTCGAAACGATTGGGCAATGGTGTTGATCCTTTCGAGACATTAGGAAAATATGGGCCAGATGCCACACGTTGGTATATGATCACCAATTCTCAACCTTGGGATAATTTGAAATTTGATGTGGCTGGTATTGATGAGGTGAGAAGAAAATTCTTCGGAACATTGCATAATACCTATGCTTTCTTCTCATTATATGCCAATATTGATGGTTTTACCTATGCGGAGGATGATATCGAATTTAGCCAACGACCAGAAATTGACAGATGGGTGCTTTCTGAATTAAACTCTTTAGTAAAAGAGGTTGATGAGGCATTTGGAGTATTCGAGCCCACAAGAGCTGGAAGAGCCATAGCACGTTTTGTTGACGAGCACTTAAGTAACTGGTTTGTTAGATTGAGTAGAAGAAGATTCTGGAAAGGTGAATATTCAGAAGATAAGATTTCTGCTTATCAAACCCTTTATACTTGCTTAGAGACTATTGCTATCATTAGCTCTCCAATTGCACCATTCTTCACAGATAACTTGTTCCGCGATTTAAATGCGGTTTCTGGAAAACGTAGCGAGGAAAGTATTCACCTTTGCATGATGCCTGTGGCCGACGAATCTAAAATAGATAAAGACCTAGAGGAGCGTATGCAAATGGCACAGACCTATTCTAGTATGGTTCTTTCCATGAGAAAGAAAAATAAAATTAGAGTTCGTCAGCCATTAAATAAAGTAATGATTCCTATTTTGGATGAGCGCTTCAAAGATCAGGTAGAGAAAATTACCGATTTGATTCTTTCTGAGGTTAATGTGAAAACATTAGAGTTTATGACAGAAGACAGCGGTATGTTGGTAAAGAAAATCAAAGCCAACTTTAAAGCCTTAGGTCCTAAATATGGTAAGATGATGAAGCAAATAGCTGCTGCTATTTCTCATTTTAGCCACGATGATATTAAGCAATTAGAAAACGAAGGTGTTTATCATATTGATATCAATGGTGTAGATGTAGCGATTGAAGTCAGCGATGTGGAAATCACTACCGATGATATTCCGGGTTGGTTAATTGCCACACAAGGAGCCTTAACTATTGCACTAGATATTACACTTACTGAAGAGTTGAGAGAGGAAGGTATTGCTAGAGATATCGTGAATAAAGTTCAGGGTTTGAGGAAGGATAAAGGCTTTGAGGTGACAGATCAGATTCATATAACAATTCAGAAACAGGTAGAAACTGATAATGCTATCAATAATAATAATTTGTATATTTGCTCAGAAACACTCGCATCAGAGCTAAAGCTGGTTGACACAGAATTGATAGGTGGTGAGGAAGTAGAATTGTCAGATTCTATTAAAGTGATAGTAAAAGTAGAGAAAATCAGCTAGTTACAAATCATTTAAATATTGCATTATGGATACTGAAACAAAAAAGAGCCGTTATTCGGATAGTGAATTACAAGAGTTTAAAGAAATTATTCAAGGTAAAGTTGCCAAGGCAAAAGCTGATTTAAAAATGCTTACCGAAGCATATATCAACAATAACGACAATGGCACTAACGATACTTCTCCTACTTTTAAAGTATTAGAGGAGGGCAATGCTGTTTTAACAAAAGAAGAAAACAGTAAATTAGCATCTCGTCAAGAAAAATTCATTCAGAGTTTAGAGATGGCCTTGATTCGTATTGAGAATAAGACTTATGGTATTTGCCGTGAGACTGGAAAATTAATTCCTAAAGAACGTTTGAGAAGTGTTCCTCATGCTACTTTAAGTATTGATGCAAAATTGAATAGACCTCGTATCTAAACTGATACGATTAAAATATTATATGGAAGCATTTTGATTGAAAATCTCAAAATGCTTCTTTTTTATTAAAAGACAATAAATTGAAAAAAGCAGCAATAATTGTATTTCTGGTACTTTTAGTAGATCAGATTTTAAAGATTTATATCAAAACCCATTTCCATTTAGGTGAGGAAATTCATGTGATGGGAGATTGGTTCATTATTCACTTTACTGAGAATCCCGGAATGGCTTTTGGCTATGAGTTGGGTTTCTCTTGGGGGAAATTAGCTTTGAGCCTTTTTAGAATTGGAGCCATCATTGCTTTGGGCTTTTATATCGCTCATATTGTGAAGCGAAAATCTCCTGCAAGCTTTGTTCTAAGTATTTCTTTAATTATGGCTGGAGCTTTAGGAAATATGATAGATAGTGCCTTTTATGGAATGATTTTTAGCGACAGTATGTTTCATGAGGTTGCAACGGCTTTCCCCGAAGGAGGTGGCTATGCCAGCTTTTTACATGGTAAAGTAGTAGATATGTTCTATTTTCCTTTATTTAGCTTTACTTGGCCCGAATGGATGCCATGGTTAGGTGGGCAGATGTTTACCTTCTTTCAGCCTGTATTTAATGTAGCGGACGCTTCTATCACTATTGGTGTAGCTTTGATATTGTTATTTCAGAAGAGCTTTTTTAAGAAAGACGAATAGCGGTTTTTTTATTCGAGATTTATAGAGAAGCCATTGCATTTGTAATGGCTTTTTTGCTGTGCTTTTCACTTTGGTTTCTCCTTATACAATAGCCGATGCCCTATGGGCAATGCTATTTAATAAATAGTAAACTAAGAGGAAAAAGCTACCGCGTAGCGGTTCAGCTCATGTATAAAGTACTTGCTAAAGTTTTCCTATTCCCCATAGGGGATTTGCTTTAATTGCGCTCTAACTTTTATTGAAGTTTATAGAACATATGCTCTACGAGCAATAAAATATTTCTTTTCTACATATACAATAGCTGATGCCCTATGGGCAATGCTTTTCTATAAATAGTAAGTTGAGAGGAAAAAACTACCGCGTAGTGGTTCAGCTCATGTATAAAGTATTTGCTAAAATTTCCAATTCCCTGTAGGGGATTTGCTGTAATTGCGCTCATCTTTTATTGATTCTTAAATTCAAGTAGTAAATGCAACTTTTCGATTTAGAGGCGAAATTATTAATTTTTCAAAACAGAAAGAGAGAAGAACTCTCCTTCATGTTTTGGTGGTTTGCTTACCTTACCGCTTCCAATCGCGAAAAAAGAAGTTGTATGGCACACTTAACCGAATCACAAAGGTACACCATTTCATGCCATTGTCGGGCTAAATCTAGCATAAAGCCTCTATAATTGGCATCAGGACTGTCTATAATTTGTAAAACTGGAAAAGTCAAAAAAGCATCTTGCTTTATCACCAAGTGAAGCAAACTATTTTTAGCCATAGCTAAAGTTTGATAAATTACTCCTCTCATTTCAATTTTATTGCTGATACTAATTTGATATTCTTCTTTTTCAAGGGAATTATCTAATTCAAAAATCACATCACTATTAGGGCTCATTTCTTCTTCTTGCTCTAGTTTTAAGCCTGTGATCAATTCCAGCTTCTCAGAGAATAATTGGAGGAGGCCTCCGATTTCTTCATTTGGACTAAAAGATTTGCTCTCTGCTGTTAAAATTAAAGTTTGAGTAGAAGCAATGAGTTCTTTGAGTTGGGGGAGAAGACGAATTTCTAATTTTTGCTCAATAACCAGATTACTGCTATCGCAAGAGATGAAGATTAACAACAAACTAAAAAAGAGAATAAAGTTTTTCATTTAAAGAAGTGTTTTGGCTTTTTTTCAGCCATCAAATCTACAATGTTTACAGATTTTGGGCGCGATTATTAGTGTTAAAATCACATATTAATCATGATTAGATATGCCTACAAATTTAGACCCTAAAACTATAATTTTCTGCAAATGTGTAAAACTGAAAAAGTCTATTATATTTGCCAAAACAAAAATTATGATATTAGGAGTTTCAGGTTGGTTAGGGAATAAGTTGGGGATCAGTGAGAAAATAATAAGAATAGCATTTGTAGTAGGTGCATTATGCTTTGGGGTTGGAGTCGGGCTTTATCTTATTCTTTGGGTTGTTAAGGTTTTAACTAAATAGCCTTTTATTTTTTCTGATACTTTGCAAGTTCTTTTTGCAAGAGTTTTCTTCTAATTTCTTTTCAATGATTAGGCAGGAATAGTTGAACTCTTGTACTTAGGAGTTTTTCCTAAGACTGCACCATATCTTTCTGATTATTGGCAAATGGAGGTTTACCTGAGTTTAGGAAGATGTCAAAAAAAGTATCTTTACTATAGTTATCTCCTCGTCAACTATTAAGCTGATAGAACTATCTGTGCGACCTGGACTTAAATTATCATTTTTTCTTCACTTTCAAGAATACCAGCCTCCTTTATTAAAATATCGAGAGATAATACTAAATAACTGAAGCTCTTTTTTGGTAATTTCTGGCAAAAGGGAAATCCAATTGGTGAGTAAAGAAGTCCCTAAGGGAAGTGGGGTAAACCCATCTTTCGTATAATTTCTTTCCTCTTCACTTAGTCATATTTTGCACTGGAATTTATCCTTCAGCTTAGCAGCATTCAAATAATGATCGCAGTGACTATGGGTAAGAAATAGATATTTTAAAGGATGTTTTGAATTACTTAAGATTTCCAAACCCCTAATGAGTTCATCATCAGCAGAAACCTTTCCTGTATCGACTAAAATTTGAAATTCCTTGGTCTAGATAAGAAAAGAATTATTTCTATAATTTAGCACCTATGTAATCTGAGTACCCTTTTGAGTCTACCAGGTTTTGTTTGCTAAAAAATTAAATAATGATTCCAAAAACCAATCTGTCTTGTACTTTTGGTAGATGTAATTTCCATCATTATTATTCCCCATATCTAAATAATAATGGGCATCTTACCAATTATCCAAATAATATACTCCCTTATTGGTTTAAAAGAGGTTCACATGTCTAGCTTACATACTCTAAAATCTAATTATTGAAACACCTCTCCCATAAATATATAGTAAGAAGCCTAGTCTAAAGAAGTATTTTTATACCGATGACTAATCAGTATTGTTTAAGGCGCATTTTAAACTACACTTAGTTATATAACGATGATCTATTACCTTAGCTTTAAAGTCAATAAAAAGGCATTATTACCTTCTAATTGGTTAATTGTAAAAGAATAAATTTAACAAGGTGCTGAAATAAAAAATACTGCCAATTAAAAAAGAGCCGAAATACAATCTCGGCTCCTAAATAATTCATTTGGGTAGTATGTTTTAATATTACTTCAATTCTTTATGACATAACCACCAATCTAAACATTCATGCTCACCAGCTTTGGCTTTTTCAATGCGATCTTTTGCATCAGTAACATTAGTTGCTGGTGGAACAATTACTCTAGCTCCAAAATGCTCGTTATTTGGCCACTGGGCTGGCATAGCTACTTTATTGGCATCTGATACTTGCATACCTTCTAAAGCTCTTAAAATCTCATCCATATTTCTTCCCAATTCCTGTGGATAATAAAAAATGATTCTGAATTTACCTTTTGGGTCAACAATAAATACCGCTCTTACCGTATTGCTTCCTTTACCAGGATGAATGATTCCTAAATCTTCAGCTACTTTACCAGTATCGGCAATAATAGGGAACTCGATTTGTACATTCATATTGTCCTTAATCCACTCTTCCCATTTAATGTGAGAGAAAACTTGGTCAACGCTCAATCCTATCAACTCGGTGTTTAAAGCTCTGAATTTATCGTAACGCTCTTGAAAAGCCACAAATTCAGTAGTACATACAGGAGTAAAATCTGCAGGATGACTAAATAATACGAACCATTGTCCTTTGTAGTCTTCTGGTAAATTCTTAATTCCGTGAGTAGTTTGTACGGTCATATTTGGGAACATGTCACCTAATAAAGGCATTCCTTTTCTTACTTTTTCTTCCATGATTATTTGTTTTATTTGGGTTTATTTATTTAAGAATGCTGAATACATCCATATTGCTTTCTCTTGTTCTCTGATATAATCGCTCATTAAACCATTAGTACCTTCATCATTGGCATCGCCACTTTTTTCTAAAATCGCTCTTTGCTTACTAATAAACAAAGTCAATCCATCTAGAATGCTTTCCACATTTTTTAGCCCGTCATTGGTTTGAATGGCCTCCTCTATTTGTGATACCTGAAGATATTTTGAAAATCTATATTCTGGCTCAAAACCTAAGGTTAAAATACGTTCTGCTATTTCATCAATCTTCAAATTCAAGTCATTATACAACTCTTCAAACTTCACATGCAATTCAAAGAATTTTTCACCTTTTATATTCCAATGAAATCCTCTCACATTGGTATAAAAAACTTGATAATTGGCTAATAAATCATTTAGCATTGAACTTAATTCCTGGGCTTTATGTTTTTTAATTCCTATTCTATTCATCTTTATTCCTTTCTTTTTAAAAATACGGATTATATATTCTTTACTACTTGTTAATCTGATAATTATATCACACTTATTTGTGACTTATTTAAGGCAAAGATACAGCCTGAAAGCACATTTGTCAAATCGATAATATTTAATACCTAATAGATTTTGTCTATATTTGCTGCATGATTAGTTTAATACAATTAGAATATATAGCAGCGGTAGATACCTATCGCCACTTTGCCACTGCCGCCGAAAAGAGTTTTGTCACACAACCCACCTTGAGTATGCAAATCAAAAAACTAGAGGAGGATCTAGAGGTTATCATTTTCGACAGAAGTAAACAACCGGTGGTTCCTACCTTGGCAGGAGAAAAGTTAATTGCGCAAGCACGAGAAGTTTTAGCAGAAGCTCAAAAATTAGATTTGATAGCTCGAGAAAGCAGAAAGGATGTTAGCGGAGCATTAAAAATTGGAGTTATTCCTACCATCTCACCCTACTTGCTGCCACGGTTTTCTGGTGCATTCCGAAGAAAATTCCCTAAAGTGGAGCTAAAAGTTACTGAAATGGTCACCGAGAGAATTTCTGAATATTTAAAAAAGGGAATCATTGATGTGGGAATTTTAGTCACTCCCCTGCATGAAACGGGTATATTTGAAAAGCCTTTATACTATGAGGAAATGCTCATCTATTCCAATAAAAACCATGAATATATGCAGCAACCTGTGATTAATGTTTCGGCCATGCATACCAATGATATTTGGCTCCTCAACGATGGTCATTGTTTTCGCCATCAAGTAGTCAACCTCTGCGATATTCACCATTTCGAAAGCAGCGATTTACCCTTTGAATTTGAAGGAGGAAACCTAGATACCCTCATTAAAATTATAGACATAGAAGGCGGCTATACCCTAATCCCAGAACTGGCTTGGTACGATTTAGATGCCCAAAGAAAGAATCAGGTGAGGCATTTTGAAGATATGGTTCCACTTAGAGAAGTAAGTTTAGTATATACTCGTAAATATCAAAAGTCGAGGATTATTGAAGAGCTCAGTAAAGAGATCCAAGTTTGTATTCCCAAGCCGCTTATAAAAAAAGAAAGAGGTAGTTTGGTAGAGTGGAAAAGCTAAGCCATCTGATTTGTCAATTTCAAAAAAATATATAATTATAATAAACATATGTTCATTATAATTTATATTTTTGCAATCCTTTATTCCTAATCTTGAATGAAGACAAATTATAATCATCACCATAACGAAAGATAAACATGAAGATCGCAATACCTACAAGAGGAAACATAGTGGATGGACATTTTGGCCATTGCGAAGCCTATACTATTATCACCGTTGATAATAACAAAAAAATTGAAAAGACCGAGATTTTACCTTCCCCACAAGGATGCGGATGTAAAAGTAATATCGCAAGTGTATTGAAAGATTTGGGCGTTACCGTAATGCTTGCTGGAAATATGGGAAATGGGGCATTAAACGTACTTCACCAACAAGGTATTGAAGTTGTTCGAGGTTGCCAAGGAGATATTCTATTAGTAGCTCAAGCTTATTTGGACGGAAACATTGGTGACTCAGGAATCAGTTGCCAACAGCATGAAGCACAAGGCGAAGGTCATGTTTGTAATCATTAAATAATATCAAATGGCGAGAATAATAGCATACTCTTTATTATTCTATTTTACTGCAATTGAATTATTCGGTAGAACTACTTTCTGTGGGCTGAAGAACTAAGCTTTTATATTTTAAATCGGCCATTTGATTGATGACTGTTCTTATCTTTTCATAATCTGCGGCAGGATAAGATGACTTAGTAAAATACTCAGTTACCTTATAAACTAACAGCTTCTCGTTTAACTCATAATTCGACGCTAACCCTGCTTGTACTTCACCTTCCTCATTGGTGTATTTAACATCCTCTATTAAATCTTCTAGATTAGCAATTTGATAGTTCTCAGGGATTTCAACCTTGATAATATATGATTTTTTAATGGGATTACCCATGTCAATATCTTGACTTCGCTCTTCTTCTTCTTTGTACAAATCACTTCGTGTTTGGAACAAATATCCAAGATTAAAAATCAAGTCGTCAGCCCCTTTTTCAATCAACATATCGCTAGATAATTGGTATGTAAATATTAATGGCTTCACAATGGTATCCTTCCAGCTCAGGGTATCATTAATGATTTCACTATCATGAACGGTAACATTTACAGAACTCCGTTTGCCTTTTTCCTTTAAAAATTCTTTTCTTTCCTTCTTATCCAGATAAGAAAGCAGCCTTCGATATTGCGCGGCCCAATATCCCTTATAATGCGTTTGCCAATTTATTTCGACAATATGGTCATCAACCAATCTTAAGTGTATATGATATTTAGCATTAGACCTAGAAGTGTCTACTGGTATTATACTTTGATAATAGGAACCAGAGCTTTTTTTGATAAAATAGGCTTCTTGGGAAATATAATTTGTTTTCACTATGCCTAAGGGGTAAAACTCCGAATAGGGTTCTAAGTATTGGCCCGAATTAGGAAAATAAAACAATGTTTTATCTACCATATAAGAAAAAGGATAATCTGAAGAAAATTCCGTGAAAGTTTTATCACCAGTAAGCAATATTTCATACTCAATACCTGCTGCTTCGTATAATGCTGATTGTAAAATCAACATTCCAAAAGTAGTAGGGACAGTTTTATATCTAATAATATTATGTAAATTATATTCAGCATAAGTATATGCATAAGTTATGTTTATACTATCGTTACAGTATTTCTTGATATAGTTTATTTTTTGTTCATCGGAAGTATCGGACAAAGGAAAGGTCTGATATAGCTTGAGCGCCTTCTTCTTTTCTGACTTTGAAAACTGCATACAATAATCAAAAACACTATTATACTTTTTCCTCCATTGGGTAAATGGAGTAGCATCACTTCCACCCATAATTGCATAGGATATTTTCATTCTATGGGGAGTATTATTGGTGTACTTTTCTCGTTTTATGGGTTCCACGTTTTTTAAATCGGCATACCATGCCTGTCTACCATCTGAATCTACTTCTAATTCAGGGAAACCATTATACGATTTTATAAAAACTGATAAAGCACCATGTGCAACCAATTCAAATCGTCCTTCCTGAATGGGATAATCATTATAATATATTTCTATATGAGACTTGCTAGGATATAAATTGAGCGTATATTTATATTCTATCTCCCCTCCAATTTCGGCTCCTTTAATAGCAAAGACCTTAAAATCGCCATATCCCTCTAAATTGTCAATCTCATACAAATCATTTTGATTCATTACAGTTACTTTTCCATTTGGTGAAATAAATCGTACTTTAAAATCAACTATTTTCCTGACACCATACATGGGAATAGCTACTTTGTTATAATCTTCGAGTCCGATATCCGTATTAATTCTAATCAACTTATAAACTGTTTTTTGCAAAGTGGAGGGCCCCAAACCTTTATACTCAAATATTTTAATGCTTTTTAGTTCTACAGCATCCTCATCGGCATAGCGAGAATCTACAGGACTCAAAGCAGTGCTATCTTTGAAATTATACTGCTTCCATCTGTTTCTTTGAGCAAATACACTTTGAGAAACCATTATAAAAACTAGAAAAAGGAATATATATTTAAGAATATTCTTCATTTTTAATGTTGTTTTGATTGGAGATTAGATTTTGATTAATGGCGTTGAAGGACTATTACTTCTCTATAAGCTTTCTTGAGTTCACTTACGAATTGATTCCAGTTATTGAAATCGTTTTTCTTAATCCTTCTACTTTTTAAGATAATCTTCCTATTCATCATCAACTTATTATCTACCAATTCATATTCAAGATTAAACTGATAATCGTCAAAATTGATTTGCCTATTTGGTGGTAAATAACTTATGCCATAATCCTCAGGTATTTCGTAAACCATATAATAATCATCTGTAAATGGAATATCGAATAGATAATCGAATTTACGCTGCGCTATGTCTATTTCATCATCATCAAAAGGAAGGGTAAAATGCAGGTTTAAATATTTCTTATCTCCAACACTTTGTCCATATTTGCTCAAGCTAAAGTCGTAGGATACCTTCATGGAATCTGTTCTATCTTTTATTCCAGAATATTCTATATTCTCCAAAAGAGCTTTGTTTGTAGCCTTTTTCAAATTTTCAGCAATAAAATCGACTACTTCGTCCTTCTTTAATGGAAAAGCCATTTCTATGGTATGTTTAATGCTTCCAGTTAATTCAATATCTGCATGGCCTTTTAAAACACCATCCTCTTCAAACAAATAGGTTTTATCCAATAAGATATTTGCTGATGCAGAATCTACTGGTACTTTGTGTATAATAAAATCTTTTGGTCCTAATGAAATTAATACTTCTTTTCCTTGAATATAGTAGGGTGCCTTATATAACTCTCCAAAGCTATTGGTGGCATCTAGCAACTTATATTTATCCTTTGAGCCCACTGCTAAAATCATATGATTATCTGTTGATGTAGTGAAGTTTTCCGCATAGGTATAAGGCAAGTCCTTGGTTCCAACCCAGCAGTAATAACTTTCCACTCCAGATGCTTTTAATATCTCTTTTGTGAGGTTGGTCATGGCCTTACAATCACCATACCTATTTCTCAACACATCTACGCAGTCATCAGGGATAAAACCACCCAAGCCAATAGATGTATTAATATATTTTATATTTCTCTGCACCCATTGAAAAACGGCTCTAATTTTCTCATCCTCATTATGACAGGTATCTGTGATTTCATGAGCTATTGCATTAATGCTTTGTTTGGACTTATAATTAGTTTGTTTTACTAAGGTCCTATACCATTTATGTAATGAAGCAACGCTATCGAGGAAAGGAAATGGAACATCTTCTCTAATAATAGTTTTTACATAAAAGATGATTTTTGGACTTAACTCCTGGAATCCAGGACCATTGTCTTCTAAATCGAAACTAGCAACAGTGTCCATTTCCCATTTATACTCTACCAATCCACCCACTTCTTTTTTGGTGAATTCAAATGAATAGGAATCGGGACCATGATAATTCCATCCCAATATAATATTGGGTTCACATCTGATAATCAATCGTGATTTTAAACATGAATGCTCTTTAACAAATAAATACGGGGTAAAATAAAGTGGGCCATTAATATTTCTATCATAATCTAAAACTAAATTTGACCCTCTTTTTGCATCCAAAAAATAAACCTCTTGATTTGACATATCAGCGTATAAATCGGTGCTTTCCATCAAGCTTTCGACTTCTGGTATATAGGCCATCTTATTATCACTACCCATTTTAGAATTTAGAGTAGATCCCTTAATATTTACTGCCGGGCTTAATGAACTATAAAATATATTATCCAGCCAATAATCATTTGGATTATCATTATTAATAATCATTTTCTTGGAATAAACATGTTTAGTGATTTTTAGCGAAGTAGAATAATCGCGAATGGTAATTAGATCGCTTCTTAAAATATTTACTGCATCTTCTTCCGGAAATACTATTTCTAATTCTTCAGGACTTTGAGGAAAGGTATTTAAAAAAGTAAAAACGAGTGAAATGAGTAGTATAAATGTCTTTTTCATAGATTTTGATATTGCTTGTACATTAAAACAGGCTAATATAGAAATATATATTATACAGTTAGATTTGATATACAACCAAATTTGTAAAAATAGAAATGGTCTAAACTCTTGAGAACAATAATAAGTTTATAAAAAAAGAAAATTAAAGTCCAAAATATTCTGTAATTGATAAATATAATGATCTTCTATGATTATGGCAAAAGTATTACCCTTAAAGAAAGTAAATAGAAGGTTTTAAACATATATAAAAAGGCCTCCAAATGGAGGCCTCAAACTCATTAAAACGTATAAATTATACCAAACAACATTAATTTGGCACATGGCAATTTTAGTCTAATAATGTTGGCGCTTTCTATAAGTGGTATGTAAGAGATTGTGTGATACATGACTCAGTGGCTCTTTCAAGAAGTCCTTATATATGGTTTTTATGGCGGGATTATCGTGCGACTTTCTAAGGTTCATATTCATATCCTCTTCATAAATGGCAGCTACTCTTGCTTTTCTAATAGCCTCATTGGTAGGAATAGGCTGCCCTCCTCCTCCAATACATCCACCAGGGCATGCCATCACCTCGATAAAGTGATATGGCGATTCACCAGCTGCAATTTGATCCATAATGATTCTTGCATTAATTAAGCCATGGGCTACAGCAACTTTCATTTCTACTCCTTCAAGGAATGACCATTCGGGAAGCGCTCCTTCAATTTTTATAGCTGCTTCTTTAATGCCTTCCATACCTCTGACCGGTATGATATTCAAATTTTCGAAAGGTACTTCTTTGCCTGTTACTATCTCGTATGCTGTTCGTAAAGCAGCTTCCATCACTCCTCCTGTGGCTCCAAAGATGACTCCTGCACCAGTAGACTCTCCCATGATACTGTCATAGGAAGACTCTTCTAATTCAAGGAAGTTTAAGCCTGTTTGCTTGATCATATGGCCTAGTTCACGGGTTGTTAAACCTGCATCAATGTCTTGGAATCCACTGTCTTTCATTTCACCTCGATTGGCTTCGAATTTCTTAGCAGCACAAGGCATAATAGCAACACTTACGATGTCTTTAGGATCAATACCTTTTTTATCGGCGTAATATGTCTTTGTTAAGGCTCCGAACATCTGTTGAGGTGACTTGCAAGTAGAAAGATGGCCTAAATGTTCTGGATATAAATGTTCACAGAACTTCACCCAACCAGGACTACAAGATGTTAATAAAGGAAGTTTAATGGTATCATCTTTGTCTACCAAAGCTTTCTTCAGGCGGACTAATAATTCGGTGCCCTCCTCAATAATCGTTAAATCCGCAGAGAAATCAGTATCCAAAACGGAATCTACTCCCAAACGACGCATGGCAGTAACCATTTTACCTGTTACACGAGTACCAACAGGGTAACCCAACATTTCGCCAAGGGCTACACGCACAGAAGGTGCTGTATTCATCACTACGTGTTTGGTAGGATCTCCGATAGCCTCCCATACTTCATCGAAATAACGTCTTTCGGTGAGTGCTCCAGTGGGACAGCGGTTTACACACTGCCCACAGTTGGTACAGACCACATCTTTTAATGGCAGATCGTGGAAAGTACTAATTTTCATATCCTTTCCCTTATGGCTGACCGTTAGAGCATTCACATGTTGTAATTCAGAACAAGTTCTTACACAACGTTGACAACGTACACATTTACTGTCATCTTTCTCGATAGACCAAGATGACCTATCCACTTCAATATTAGGCTTTAATATACTTAGATACCTATTATTATCAATATTAAATTCTGCCGAAAGGGTTTGAAGTTCACAATTGGTACTTCTATAACAAGTGGTGCATTGTGTATTATGCTCCGATACCAACATAGCGATGATATCTTTACGGGCGTTTCTTACCTTAGGGGTATTTGTCCTTACCTCCATTCCATCTTGAGCTGGAATAGCACAAGAAGCCTGAAGGGCTCTAGATCCAGCTACTTCAACCACACATACACGACAGTTACCTGCCACGCATAAATCTTCGTGATAGCAAAGGGTTGGAATTTTTACATTTATCTTTTTGGCAGCATCGAGTATGGTTTTACCCTGTTCTATTTGAACCTTCTTGCCGTCTATAGTTAATTTAATTTTTGACATGATTTTCCTTTCGTTTTGCGATTAATAAATCATTTCCTCGCGGAAGTTGGTTACTATTGATGAGAACGAATTAGCCACAGACTGACCCAAACCACATTTTGAAGCTATCTTCATGGTTTCGGTGAGTTTGATAAGTTGATCTAGGTATTCTGATGGCATTTGTCCTTTTTTCACATGCTCAATTCCTTTGATCAACTGTTGGGTTCCAATTCTGCATGGCGTACACTGACCACAAGATTCTTCAGCAAAGAATTCTAGATAATCATTTAGTACATTAAACATGGATCGGGTTGAATTGAAAATCATCATAGATCCACCTGTTGGAATTCCTTCGAATCCAATAATGGTTTCTTTGAAGAGTTTACGGGGGACACAATGACCTGAGGCTCCTCCAACTTGAACAGCCTTAGTGTCTCCATCGCCGAATTCCTCTACAAAATCGGCCACATTTAATCCCAGTTCTAGTTCATGAATTCCAGCTTTGGGTGTATCACCAGATACGGAGAATACTTTACTACCTCTAGAATCCATTGTTCCAACTGCCTTAAACTCATCCACACCCATATTTATAATCATGGCTGTATAGACTAAGGTTTCAACATTGTTAATCACGGTAGGCTTTCCATTATAACCAGATTTGGTTGGAAATGGGGGCTTGTTACGTGGCTCTCCTCTTCTTCCTTCCATAGATTCGAAAAGAGCGGTTTCTTCACCACAGATATAAGCTCCGCTACCAGAGCGAATACTAACTGCAAAATCTAAACCTATTTTGCTCAAGCTATTGTTAAATTCATCTATTTGAGCATTAAGCTTTTTCAATAAGAAATTATATTCTCCTCTTAAGTAGATGATTCCTTCTTTAGAACCAATGGCATAAGCACAAATGGCCATACCTGATAATACTTTATTAGGAACCACATCTAGGATTTCTCTATCCTTAAATGTTCCTGGTTCTCCTTCATCTGCATTACAAATGACATACTTGGTGTCTGCCACCTCATCTTTTGCAAATTTCCACTTCATACCAGTAGGGAAACCTGCGCCTCCTCTACCTTTCAATCCGCTCTCAATGATCGAAGACACCACTTCTTCTCGTGTCATCTTCAATGCCTTTTTGACCACTTCAATGGGCTCACAACCCGCGCAATCAAAAATAAAATCGACTCTTTGTAATTTTTTTGATACCATTTTTATTTTTTTTGGGGTTAATGACTAGCAATATTTATCTAAAATATTAACTATTTGATCTGGGTCTACGTGAGGGTAAACATCGTCATTGACGAGCATCACTGGACCCTTGTGGCACCAACCCAAACAGTTGGCGGCTAGGAGTGTAAACTTCTTGTTCCTACTAGTTTCACCTTCCTTAATTTTTAAATGGTTCTCAATAGCCTCAATTACTCGCTGTTTGCCCTTCATTTTGCAAGTAATGGTTTTACACACTCTGATGATATTTTCACCACGGGGTTCCGTTTCTAAGAATGTATAAAACGAAGCGGTTCCGTAAACATCGGCCGACGATAAATTTAACGCCTTAGCAATTGCGATCATTGCAGTGTCCGATAGGAAATGTTCTTCTTGAACAACGCCTTGCAAAACGGGTAAAAGACTATTTCGAGTCTTACCATGTTTTGAAACCAACTGTTCAACTAATTTTTCTGTATCTGCCATATTGAATTGATTAAGAGTATTGTTATTTGAATAACAAATATAAATTTTCAATTGTTATTTGAATAACAATCAAAAACAATCTTCAATATTTATACTTATTCTAAATAAGTATGTTTTATATAATATTGTGTATCAGATACATAAAAATATAGCACGTTTCATATTTAGAAAGATACCGGTTTTATTTATTTAATACGAAATAGCAGTTTATCGTAATTTAATAGGTGTTTTACTGATTTTACGCCATATTTTATCCTTTTATAATCGTTTTGCTGAATACTATAACATATATTTATACACATGACTAAAAGTCAATAACAAATCTTTAAACAAAAAAAATAACAGTTTCTTATGGTAAAGAAACTGTTATCAATTCTGTAAATATACTTCTGATAAATACTGTGAAGATTAAAACACCTTTTCCGGAATAATTATCCAACAAATAAGATAAAGTAACACTCCAAAACCTCCAAACAGAACCATCAATAACCAAATAATTCTGATGATGGTATAATCCAGGTTAAAATAATCACCTAATCCCGTACAAACTCCTCCTACCACTTTTCCTTGTGGGTTCCTAAATAATCTTTTTCCAGTACTCATAATCGTATTTTTATTATTAGATGTTAACCTGGCATTTTGGTTACAGCAACAACTTTTTTAAAAATCAAAGTTTCAGGATTCTATAGATGCGACGATTTACAAATAACTTAAATACTAATGACCAAAAAGAATGATAATCCTGGTATGAATTTACATAATCTTAAAGAAAAACAACTGTGCAATCTGAACAAACTCAAATCATCCGAAACTCTATTTGGAATTAAACCTCTGATATTAAATGATTAAAAGATTCGAGCACTAGGTTTTCAAGGATATTTTTATCAATGTCTGCAAGCTTATTTACATAAAGGCAAGATTTTCCAATTTTGTGTTTTCCTAATTGGTCAAGATAAGGTTTTAGATAATCAAAGCCACTCATCACATAAAGACTAAACTTTGCTTTTCTTGGTGAAAATCCAATTTTAAACCATTGCCCTTCTTGCCCCGATTCGTATTTATAATGATAGCTACCAAACCCAATGATATTCTCTCCCCACATTTTAGGCTCAGCCATTGTGATTTTTGTAAAAAGATCCAAAAGCTCAAAGCTATCAGATCTTTTTTTTTCATCTTCTATTTTCTCTAAAAATGCAATCACGTCCTTATCATTCAGCTTAGTTTTAAGCTCGTATTTAGCCATCCTTATTCCAAGTTTTTCTTAAGGTTATCTAAACCTGTTTGTAAATCACCACCTAGCATTTCTTCCATATCCATAAATAAAAGCATGATATTAGATGGGTAATCCATATGACCTTCAAATCCCCAAACTACTTTGGTTGTATTTGCATTTATGCTTTCGGTTGACATATATGCAGGAGAAACTGATTCCCATGGAGATTCAAATCTTAACTCGAAATCTACTCGTTTACCCTCCTCAATTTTTATAATTTCTTGTTCTCCAATACCTACATTTTCATCTTCGCTTTCCCAACGAGAAACAAAGCCAACAGTTCCATCAGTACCTCTGAAAGATTTCTTCATATTCGGATCTACCATAGCCCATTTACTATATTCATCTTGGTTTTTAAGATGCTTTACATAGTCGAAGGTAACAGGAAGAGATTGGTTAACTTCAACAGATCTTACCACCGAATACTCCTTAGGTGCAAAAGCTGCTATAACAAAAAACAGGGCAATAATCCCTAGAACAATATACAATAACTTTTTCATAATGACTCATTTAGATTTAGAAAGCTAATGTAATGAAAAACGAAAGGTGGGTGTGTTAATTAGGAGTTAAACTAACTGATAACGGTAATAAGTTTTATCATTTTTTAAAAGAATAGTCATATTTCGGCTGATTTAGTTGCTATGCTTTTATGAAGTTCATAATTCAGGAAAAAGATATCGAGCAGAGAGAGGGAACTATTTTTTCTATAGTATTCCCAGCGAGCTGAAGATGAATATAGATTTAGGAATCTATTTTTTTTAAGTCATTTAATTCCAATTGTACCATCATTGAAATACCAATTTCTCCAATTCTAATCATCACCTTTTTCTTACCGTCGCTATCCAAAACGACTTCGCCTTGGTACCCCATTAAAGCTCCTTTTTCAATAAGAACCATTTCGCCTTTTCTAAATATATGACCACTAAAAGTAACATGTGTATCAGAAGACAGTACCCTTTTCATGGCCTCAATTTGCACATCGGGGATAGAGGCTGCTTTACCATTAAAGGTAACATAGCGGACAACTCCTTGAGTATTTAAAATATCATAATACTCTTTTTCACTAGCTTTTACAAAAACGTAGGAATTGATATAAGGAACTTCTACCCACTTTTTTCTATCGCTCCATTGACGTAATTTTCTTTGCAAGGGAAGATATACTTCAATACCTTGGTCGCTCAATAACTTTGCGGTTACTTTTTCACCGCGCGAACGGGTATAAATGGCATACCATTGATAGGATATCATGATAGAAGTTTATTTACAACCAGCATCTCTGAGGAAAGGGTGATAATCACCTCGTTTACCCATTGGCTTACTGTTTCTAATATGAAAGACTGTATTGATGCTGTTTCTAGCTTCTTCTAGTCTGAAACCTCCACCATTTAAAATATCCTGATAACTCAGGGTGTGGAGATCGGTAAAGCCACCACTGAATTCTATTTCTTTTCCTTCAATAGTGATTGATCTGAATGTTCTTTGACCAGAAGCTCTTACATCGGCAGGAATATCAGCTTCATCAATACTTAGAAACCATCTTACTCGGGCTTTTTCATACTCTAGATATCCAGAAGCTTTGTCCGTTTCAAGGCAGTGAACCATATTTTCTTTCACATCACCAAAAACCCAACTCAGCATATCGAAGAAATGGACACCAATATTGGTAGC
The DNA here is from genome assembly GCF_013166655.1 of Lentimicrobium sp. L6. Lineage (NCBI taxonomy): Bacteria > Pseudomonadati > Bacteroidota > Bacteroidia > Bacteroidales > Lentimicrobiaceae > Lentimicrobium > Lentimicrobium sp. L6. The sequence continues at coordinate 13,876 of NZ_JABKCA010000013.1, read as the reverse complement.
TACTCCTCCTGACTTTTCAATATCTCCTTTCCAACTGATATGATACCAGCGACCACGAGATGTGATATAACTGAGATCTATATCATAGATTTTGTCTTTTGGCCCCTCTTCAACTTGTTTCTTCAAGGCTATAATTGACGGATGAAGACGTAATTGGAGGATGGTATAAATATTTTTCCCTGTTTCATTTTCTAATGTTTGCAAGGCGTCCACATTCCACGGATTCAGAACTATAGGTTTTTCACAAATGGCATGTGCATCATTTCGTAAAGCCAAACGAATATGAGAATCGTGTAAATAGTTAGGAGAACAGATGCTTACATAATTCACTTCTCTTCCTTTGTCCATTCGTCGCAATTTATCCAGGTGACGGTCGAAACGCTCTGGCTCAGTAAAAAAATCGGAATTAGGAAAATAACTATCCATGACTCCCACACTGTCGAATTTATCAAGTGCAGCAACCAAGTTGTTATTGGTTTCTTTGATGGCTTTTAGATGTCGTGGAGCAATATAGCCAGCAGCTCCAATTAGTGCGAAATTATAGGGGGTACTCATCTTTTATCCTTTAAAAAAATAATAAATTTGATTTGGCAAATATAGCTTCTTGTAATTGATTACACAAATGTAGACTTATTGGGGAACAACCTCTGCCATGGCATGAATGAGGAAGTTTCTTTTGCTTCTCTTTTCCTGGCAAAGAAATCGGGTTCTGTTTTTCTTCAAAATTTGAAAATGAGCTCCTCTAAACTGAAAGTCATCACCTAGATTTAGGTCAGCTAAAATGGGTTGGCTTGCTCTGAGATCTAGTTTTTTCAGCTCTTTCATTAAATGAATATCGGAACTAGAACTAGCTTTGGGGTTGAGCATATGTTTTCTATAAACGGAAAATAAAGGTTCAGGAAAAATATAATTAGTTAGATAAGGCTCCATCAAAGCTTTATATTCTGTTTTCCATTCGTTTCCATGTGGTTTAATAATTCGGAAGTTTTTATGTTTTTCCCAGATCACCCAATGCGCTAACTCATGAATTAAGGTGATTAAAAAAGAATAGGGGTTTAAATCACCATTAACAGAAATTCTAGCTGGATGACCATGAAATGGAGCTTTGAAGTCTCCCAGTTTGGTAGATCGAGCATTGGTAATTTTTAGATTAATGGGATGTTCATTGATATAATTCATAAATAATCCCAAAGCATTTTCTGGCAAGTGTTTGGCCAATATTTCTCGATGTTTCTGCGCTAACATAGAATACTTAGGCTTGCAAATAATACGTTTGTTGAGCAGGAAAACTCAAATGTCCAAAGGAAGGGCAATCGCAATTCTTTTTCTTTCTTTTTTTTCGCATTCCCTTAGGACTAGAGGCACAAGCTCCTAAAAACATAAGAATGACTATGATAATGATAATATTTCGAATTCTGATCATTTAGGTTTTTCAATTAGAGGCAAAGATATTAAGCTTCCCATAACTAACAAGAATCTTGGTGAAATATTGCATGTAATAACATATTAAGATATGCAAGGGTCTTAATTTGATCAACCTTATAGCATTAATACCTATAAAAAGACCCTTGGTAATACCTATTGATTACTAAGAGTCCCTATTTAATTAGGTAACCGTATTATCTTGAAATTATTATTTTTTCCACTTTTGAACGCTTATTGCCTAGTATATTCAAAAAATAAGTCCCTTGTGGGATATCAGAAATATTCATATGAAGTTCTGTGCTTCCTTTGGCTATCTTTTGAGTTCTTATCAAGCTCCCATCTATGCTATATAAATGGGCAACAATGTTTTGCTTTGCTTGTACCGCTATTTTAATTTCAGACTGAGCAGGATTCCCTAAAACTTGGAACTTGAGCTCTTCTTGAGTTTGGATGCCAGAAATAGTAGGTCCATCAATTTCAACATCATCAATAATAAATACAAAACTCAATTCATCGCTAAAATAATGAAAGCCAAAATAAAACATTCCTGTTTCTGCTGCTATATAATTGATTTCTGCCTGTTTCCATAAATCCTCATCTACGTTATCATCAATCCAAAGCTCTGTATTTTCTAACATGGCTAGCGCATTGTTTTCTCCAGCTATATGTACTTTTATTTTTTCTATAGAACCTTGAAGTATTTTTGCGGTATACCAGAACTTAAGGGTATAAACTTCGCCTGCTTCCATTTCTATACTTGGCGTATAAAGCCAATCGTTATTGGTTTCCGAAAAATGGCTCAACATATGAATTGCAGTTTCGCCAGTATGTGCATTTTCGCTAGTACTTGAATTTTTTATGCTGCGCCAAGCCTGATTGGTAAATGGATTTATGTTTAAATCTTCTGAAGTCCATCCTTCAGGATATTCTTCCACTCCACCCTGCTCTATTTCTTCGAATGAAGTGGTATAGGGGAAGGTCGTGATATCTTGAGCAAATGTTAGTTGTGCTAACATCAGTAGTAGAATTGCTAAGTTGTTTTTCATGATATATTGTGTTTTTAACAGCAGATGATTTATTCATCTGTAGCACAAAAATATCGTTTTTTCACTGCTAAGCCTTGTGTGTTTTATCTTTACTAAAATCACCTAGCTAAGGCCTCATTGTATACCATGAGGTTTTCAGTATTGCTTAATTAATTTAGCATGAAATACTAATCATTCGATATCTTAAAATAATAAACAGCCCCTAAAAAACTATTAATATTTATCATAAATCATAGGTTTTACATAGAATTATCATCTGATGAAGTTTGTTATTCATTAAGGTAATATTTTCAATCTTAGCATACTCAAATAAAACAAGTTATTCTATCTCCTCCAAAGCTACAAACTCAATATTCTCCTCTAAAAACAAATTCTGCCCTCGATATCGGTTGAGTAACTGAACGATAGCAAGAACATCATTTTGGCAATATTCTGCAATGCGCTTTAAATCATTTTCTTTCCAGTAAACCTCATTCACTTGGCTGCCATTAATATCGGCTTTAGGGGAGGGTATGTCGAAAATAGCAGTCAATAAATCTAAAGAAGTGAAATGCTTATAATCGCCAAACTTCCAAAGTTCAAGGGTATCGATATGCCTGATTTCCCAAGGCTTTTTACCTGCGATGTCTAATAGTGAGGGGAGTTCCAATCCGTTGACGAGCATTCGTCTAGCGATATAAGGAAAATCAAATTCTTTGCCATTATGAGCCACCATAAGATGTTTGGGCGAATTGAAATGCTGATTCAGTAATTCCCCAAATTCATACAGTAATTTGGACTCGTCATCGCTATAATAACTTTTAATTCTGAGCCTATGGCTGCTTTTAACCACATAGCCCACCGAAATGCAAACGATTTTTCCAAATTCGGCATAAATGCCCGAACGATTGAATAAATCCATGGGTTTTTGGTCGCCTTTATAATTTAAGGTTTTGGCTTTTTTATCCCATAATAGCCTGATGCGTTCTGGCATATCAAAATAGCTGGGATAGGCACTTACTGTCTCTATATCCAAATAGAGGAGCTGATAGTCTGATAGATGGTTTAACATAAGTGAAAAATTTAACCCAAAGGTAAAGAAAATATTTATTACTAAAACGATAGAAACCCCGAATGCGAATTCCTCGAATTTAAAGGGATGGCCGATAAGCTTTCTGTCTACTTGGCAAGGCTGTCGTAGGAATGTAACTAATTAAAAGGCGTAATTGAGGATTCTTACATGCTATAGGCATAGAGATATCACTGACTAGCAATCATGGCATTATACTTCGAAGCAAACAAATTGATAAATAAAAACACAAAGTTAATCAGTGGTAATTCGCGGATGTTTTTCTTTTAAAAATAAAGGCTAGACCTAATTTTTTCCTCCAATTACAATAACAATCTCACCCTTCACACTAGGTCTCGACTCGTAAACCTCTATTACTTCTTTTACACTTCCTCTTACTGTTTCTTCGTGAAGTTTGCTGATTTCTCTAGACACGCTAATTTGTCTATCCTCCCCAAAATATTCAACAAATTGCTTGAGAGCTTTTATCAAGCGATGCGGAGATTCATATAAGATGATGGTACTTTCCATTTCGGCAAGAAATAGTAATCGGGTGTGTCGGCCTTTTTTGTGAGGAAGAAATCCTTCGAAGTGAAAGCGATCGTTGGGAAGGCCTGAGTTAACGAGAGCAGGGATAAGCGCAGTAGCTCCTGGTAAGCAATCCACTTCAATATTATTTTGCACGCAAGCTCTAACCAATAAAAATCCAGGGTCAGAAATGGCGGGCGTCCCAGCATCGCTAATTAAGGCCATAGTGGTTCCGGTTTGTATACGAGAAACTAAAGACTCAATACTGCGGTGTTCATTATGTATATGATGCGACTGTGATGGGGTTTTTATGTCGTAATGTTTCAATAGCTTGCCAGAAGTTCTGGTATCTTCTGCCAAAATTAAATCCACTTCCTGTAGAATTCTGATGGCCCTAAAGGTCATGTCTTCTAAGTTTCCAATGGGTGTAGGTATAATATATAATTTCGACATATTCTGGGTTTTAATAGCTATAATATTCTGAAATCTTGCTTGGCAAATTTAGGGATTATTTTTTGCGAGCCAACATCAGTCCATCTCTCAATGGGATAAGCGTATTCTCAAATCTACCATCCTCCTGAATCTTCTTATTGAATTCTAAAACACCTCTAGTATCTTTATCTGCAGTCTTTAATTTTTTAACCACTTTTCCCGACCATAATACATTGTCTACAATTAGTAGGCCTCCTGTACTCATTTTTTCAGCTACCAATTCGAAGTATTTGGGGTAATTCAACTTATCGGCATCTATAAATATGAGGTCGAATTCCTCATTAATTTGCGGGATAATATCCAGGGCATCACCAATATGTTGCGTGATTTTGTTTTCAAAACCAGCTCTCTTTATATACTTATTGGCTATGTCGGAAAACTCTTCTTTTATATCGATGGTATGAAGTTTACCTTCAGCTTTCATTCCTCTAGCTAAGCAGATTGCAGAATATCCAGTAAAAGTACCAATCTCGAGTATACTTTCTGCATGAATTAAATTAGCCAGCATTTGCAGAAATTGTCCCTGTACCGATCCCGATAGCATGCGAGGATGGGTGGTTTTCAGGTTGGTTTCTCTATATAATTCGTATAATAATTGATCTTCTTGGCTAGAATGATCATTGATATAATTTTCTATGGAATCCGGTAATAAGTTCATTTTATTGATATATTAACATGCTCAATTGCTTGGGTTCGAATATCTCATTGGCTACTTCAATAATCATATCTGAAGTGAGTGCGTCTATTTTCTTATTGATGGCATTTAAATTACTCACTTTATCAAAGCTTAAAAGGCTTCTACCGTTTCCTAGCATTTTGTTGGCATTGCTTTCTTCTGAAATGGCAATTTGGCCAATCAGTTGTTGTTTCGCCTTTTTTAATTGCTGTGGACCGAGTTTGGTGTCTCTTAGCATCCTCAATTCTTTGTGCACTAATTCTATGGTTTTATCCAAATATAATTCATCAGTACCTAGGTAAATGGAAAAATGCCCCGTATCGGTTAATGCTGTGAAATTAGATTCCAAATTATAAGTAAAACCATATTTCTCTCTAATACCTAAGTTTAGACGACTGTTGAGACCTGGGCCGCCAAGATAATTATTGAGGAGGCTAAAGGCGATTCTTTTTTCATCCTGTATGGAATAGGCACGAGTACCTATCATGCAGTGTGCTTGATAAACTCTTCTTTTCTTATTAATTTCAACGGCCTCATAGGCTTCTGGTGCTTTTCTATGCTTAGTATTTCCTCCATTAGGTAAATCTGCAAAATGTTTCTCGATAAGCTTGACGAGTTTATCCATTTCAACATTACCTACTGAGGAGATAACCATATCGCTGGCTCTATAATGCTTCTTTACAAATTGAAGTACATTTTCTTGAGTATACTTTCTGACTTTGGCTTTAGTACCTAAAATATTATTTCCTAGAGGATGGTTCGGAAATAAGAGCCAGTCGAAGTCATCAAATATTTGCTCTGAAGGTGTATCTTTATAGGAGTTGATCTCATCTATCACTACTTCTTTCTCTTTGTCAAGCTCTTTTTGTGGAAAAGTAGAATTGATAATGATATCTGCCATTAATTCTAAGCTACGCTCGTAATGCTGATAAAGGAAGGCGGCTTGTAATACGGTCTCTTCTTTAGAGGTATAGGCAGTAAGCTCAGCTCCAACATCCTCCAAACGACTTAGAACATGATAGGCTTTACGTTTCTTAGTGCCTTTAAAAATAACATGCTCAATAAAATGAGCCAAGCCATTTTCTTTTTTCAGCTCGTCTCTAGAACCTGTATTTATAATGAGGCCTAAATGAGCAACAGTCTGATCTTGACTAATCTGCTGATGAACTAGTTTTAGTCCATTTGAAAAGCGATGTATTTGATATTCTTCCATAAAAGGTGGCAAAAGTAATCAATTTTAGTAAGGTATTAAAAAGAAGAATAGTTGTGTTTTCTGACCTTTAAGGTGTGGCTTTGTGGTATCCAAATAAGATATGACAAACACTAGAATCTCTCTATCTCTTCATCCCATCCAAACATAAAACAATAGCCTCATGAGTAGCCGGAATATCTAATCGGGGTTCTTTTTTGTGATTATAAACTGCTGAAATCGCATCTTTCAATGCCAACCAAACCGAAAGCCCATGAATAAAGGGTGGCTCCCCTACCGCCTTACTCCTCTTAATATTATTGGGATTGGCTGTATCCTTAGTAAAAGCCACTCTAAAATCCTTAGGAATATCATCCATCGTTGGAATCTTATAGGTATCAGGAGAATGGGTGAGCAAATGCCCTTTTTCATCATAGCGTAGTTCTTCAGTAGTCACCCAACCCAAACCTTGTACAAAGGCACCTTCAATTTGCCCTTTGTCGATTAATGGATTGATGGATTCTCCCACATCATGAAGTATATCCGTACGGAGCAACTCATGCTTTCCAGTGAACACATCTAACTCCACTTCGGAGATGGACATGCCATAAGCAAAATAGTAAAATGGAGTCCCTTTTCCCTTTTCTCTATCAAACTTAATATCTGGAGTTCTATAATAACCTGTACTACTCAAACTCACCTGCTGAAGATAGGAATGCATCACTAATTCCGCAAAACTCATTCTAGCTCTACCTGCCGTTATATTATTTTTTTCGAAGCGAATATCACCCGAATGATGAAGCTCAAATTTCTCCATAAAAGAATCCTCCAGTCTTTTCTTTAGTGTAAGGCAAGCATTTTCTACTGCCTTACCATTGAGGTCGGTACCAGAGGAAGCTGCAGTAGCGGAAGTATTTGGGACCTTAGAAGTGTTGGTGGCACTTATGAGTACCTTTTCAGTAGAAATCCCAAAAGTATCAGCAGCAATTCGTCGCATCTTTGTATGTAAGCCTTGTCCCATTTCTGTGCCACCATGATTCACCATCACCGAACCATCCTGATAAATATGAACCAAAGCACCAGCCTGATTTAAGAAAGAAGTAGTGAAAGAAATTCCAAATTTTACAGGAACCAAACTCATGCCTCTTTTTTTCCACTTGTTCTGACTATTAAAAATATTTATATCTTCTCTTCTCTTCTCATATTCAGCAGTTTCCATGATTTCCTCATAGATGGCAGCCAAAGGATTTTTTCCAAGTTTCTGATCGTAATGGGTAATATTCTTTTCTCCCGAACTATAGAAATTCCTTCTTCTAATTTCGGAGGAGTCTATCTTTAATTGCCTAGCTATTCTATCTATAATATTCTCTATTAATGCAATAGACTGTGGACCTCCAAAACCTCTAAAAGCCGTATTGGGTGGTTGATTGGTTTTCCAAGCATGACCAAGCACTTTCAAGTTGGGGATATAATAAGCATTGTCCATATGAAATAAAGCTCTTTCCATAATCGCCATACTCAAATCCAAAGCAGCACCACCATTAGAATGCAGTTTCACATCCAAAGCGTGAAGCATGCCGTCCTCATCAAAACCTACTTTATATTCTGAATAAAAAGCATGTCGCTTGCCCGTAATAATCTGGTCGGTATCCCTATCGAGGTGCATCTTTACAGGCTTGCCCGTTTTACGAGCCAAGAGCGCTGTCCAAGCCGCAATATGATTGGCTTGAGTCTCTTTGCCTCCAAAAGCACCACCCATTCTTTTCACTTCCACCTCTATCAAATGCCTTGGAATACCCAAAACCTCCGCAACAATAGCCTGAGTTTCTGAAGGATGTTGAGTACTAGCATATACTTTCATTTCCTTGCCTTCCAGTGGAATACAAAGTGCTGTCTGAGTTTCTAAATACCAATGCTCCTGACCATTACTATAAAACTCTCCTTCTAATTGCATTGTTGATTTTTTCAAACCCTCCTCAATGTTTCCGGTTTCCATTTTACGGGCGGGTTTTAGCATCACTCCCTTTTCTATGGCTCTTTTTACCAATACCACCGATCCCAATTCTTCATATTCAATATCAATCAGCTTTGAAGCTTTTATTGCAATCTCACGACTTTCTGCAGCAATTAAAGCAATCACTTGTCCAACAAATTCAACGTGATCTTCAGCCAAACAAACTTCATCATGAACCACAGGCCCCATCTGATTCACACCGGGGATTTCTGTATAATTCATGATGCTGTGCACGCCTTTTTGCTTTCTCGCTTCATGGCAATTGATACTCACAATTCTACCGTGAGAAATACTAGAATAAAAAGGAAATGCATGGAGACTTCCTTCTGGAAGTGGAATATCGTTAATATAAACAGAATTGCCCGTCACATGATGCAAAATACTGTTATGAGCTAGTGATGACGCCATAATATTGGATTTTATCCTGTAAAGTTAAAAAGAATTTTGAATCCTCCTTACATAAGAAGCTTGGTCCCCACAGGGCAAACGCACACTTTTTTTGATAAAAATGTGCAAAAATAAATAATATATAACTTAACCGAATCAGATAAAAATGTTATATTGTACTGATAATCATACAAATAATAATTGTGAAGACGACTAAGAATCTATTAAGCATTTTCGGTACTATAGACGATCCTAGGAGCCATATAAACCAACTTCACATTATATCCGATATCCTTCTTGTGGGAATAATTTCGGTCATTTGTGGATTTGAAAACATGTATTAACGATTATTTTTGCCACTTCATTTTCTGTCATCAAATTGCTAATGTTTAATGCATTGTGGCTTAATTACTAATAATAATTCTAAATCCTATGAGTCCTAGCGGCTTGGTATGATATAAAACTACCGAAAGATAAAACCCTCGCGTAAAGGATCCTCAGGGTCAAAGTAAAACTCATGTTGACCTGTAATATGAGCAGTTCCGCTAACTTCTGGTACCACAGCTTTATATGGGCCATAGCTTGTTAACTCTTTTATTTCCACATCCATGGTAGTTCCTAGAATACTCTCGATGGTGATTTTTTGACCCTCCTCTAATTCTCCTTTGGCATGGTGTAGCGCTGCTCTTGCACTTACTCCTGAGCCTGTAGAAGATCGATCGACTTCTCCATCTGCAAAAATGCAAATATTCCTACTGTGATGAACTGGCTTCTGAGCTTTTCCGGTAAAGATAGTTCCATAGAGAAAACTCAAATCTTCCTCGAAAGGGTGCTTAATGTCGAAGTTTTTCATGACGGCATGTTTTATTTTCCGGCCCCAATCTATGAGTTGATTATAATTTTCTTCCAACATTCCGATGCCCAATTCGTCAGCATCTACAAAGGCGTAAAAAGCACCTCCATAGGCCACATCGAATTTGACTTTTCCTATACCTTCTACCTGAACTTCTTTATCTCTGAGCAATAGAAAAGATGGAACATTCAAGAAGGAAACCTTTTCAACTTTCCCGTTTTTTCTAAAGGCTTTGGAGCGGATTAATCCTGGAGGAGCATCGATGATAAGCTCTGGTTCGTTGCCTTCTTTTTCTATCAATTCGGTATCGAACACCAGTTTGGTAAGAGCTATAATAGCATGGCCACACATGGTAGAATAACCTTCGTTATGGATGAAGAAAGTTCCAAAGTCGGCATGCTCAGTGATGGGTTCTGTGATAAAAGCACCATACATGTCGGCATGACCTCGAGGCTCAAACATGGTACCTGTACGAATATGGTCCCAGTTTTCTTTGAAATATCTTCTTTTTTCGAGGATGCTATTTCCTTTGAGTTCTGGGATTCCATCATAGAGTACTCGCAGGGGTTCTCCGCCAGTGTGAAGGTCTATGGTTTTGATGTTGAGCCAGTTTTTGGGTGGCTGGTATTTCCAGTTTTTTAGATTTTTCATTTTCATTTTTTTTCACGCAAAGGCGCAGAGTCGCAAAGAGCTTTATAATTCAACTTCAACTCCTAAATTTTCTTTTTTACAATAATCGTAGACCATTTGAGCAGCAAAAAGATCGAAGGTAGCTAGTCCTACAGTTTTGTAGATTCTGGTTCCTTTTGTGAGTTTGCATTTTCCTATCAATTTGCTAATCGTCCTGATTTTTGAGGAGTCTATTAAAGCTTGTTCTTGTGGATATATTAAATCACCAGTTTCTTGTTTACCGTGTTCTGCATCAATCCAAATTTCGTTGACGAGAGGATAGAGTGCCTCGGGAAATTCTCGCATCTCTGGTTTATAGGAGCCCACACCTATTATGCATTTGTTTTTAAGCAATTCTGCATGGTTTGGTAAAACAGGTTGACTAGAACTTGTGGCTGTGAACACCAAACTCGTTTTGCTTAATAATTCTTGTGCATCCTTACAAACCACTACTTCTATTCCAGGCTTTTTGTTTTTAATAAAAATGATAAAGTCGGTTATGACCTCCTCAGAATAATCCATTAAATAAATCTTTTCAATGGGTCTTTCTTCGGAAGCAAACCAAGCTAGATGTTTTCCTTGAAATCCTCCTCCGACAATTCCTAGGCTATTGGTGTTTTCAGGGCTTAAATATCTAAGTCCAATAGCTGCAATAGCAGAGGTTCTCATGGCCGTTAATTGGCTTCCATTCAATAATGCTAAACCTTCTCCAGTTTCTCCGTCATTTAAAATCACTATGCCTTGTATTAACGCTTTCTTGAGGTTTTTATTTCCGGGAAAAACTGAGACTAATTTGGTGGCATAGTTTTTAGGACCAACAGATGGCATAAGTAGAAGTGTATTCTCTTGAACCATTACATGCATACGATTTGGTGTGACATAGTCTTCTTTTTCATTAGCTAATAAAGCCTCCTCCATGGTGTTTATCCATAGAGAAGGTGGAATGGATTTTTCGATGATTTCGGCAGAAATGATTCGCATTGTTTATTTTGTTTTTACCACTAAGGACCTAATGTACAACACGAAGGTAAATAAGTAAAATCCTTTTATACCCTAGTGTTGTCCTTTGTTACCTTTTGGGTTGAATATTAAAAAGCTTTTAAGCGTTCACTCTCTACATCCTTAATGGTCTTTGGTAATGGTTTTCCCAATAGCTGATAAGCATCTTCGGTAATCAAGAAATCTTCTTCGTTTCTACATCCACCAAAGTCGCGATATTCGTTTATTTTGTCATAATTCAAGAATTCCTCGAATCTTCTTTCCTTTTTCCATAAATCGATGAGTTGTGGAATAAAATAGATGCCAGGCTCAATGGTTAGAACGAATCCGGGTTCTAATTTACGACCCAAACGAAGTGACTTAGGCCCAAACTGTGTGCTTTTCTCTTCATTATCATAACCCACATATTGCTCGCCTAGATCTTCCATATCGTGCACATCCATTCCCATCATATGGCCTAATCCGCAAGGAAAGAACATGGCATGAGCACCAGCAGCAGCGGCTTCATGAACATCGCCTTTTACAAAGCCCAAATCTTTCATTCCTCTTAATACCTCTCTGGCCGATTCGTAATATACTTCTTTAAATGGAATACCTGGTTTTAGCATGGCAATTGCGGCTTCGTGAGCATTGAGTGCCACCTGGTAAATCTCTTTTTGGCGAGTAGTAAATGTTTTCCCAACCGGAAAAGTACTGGACATATCTCCAGCATATCCAGAGGCTGTTTCGGCACCAGCATCTAAAAGAAACATCTGCCCATCTTGAATGGTATTTCCATGATAGTGATTGTGTAATGTTTGTCCGTTGATGGTGGCAATCACAGGGAAACTCACACAACCGTCATGAGCTAAAGCTATCTTTTCTACTTCTGCTGCTACTTGTGCTTCTAAGATACCAGGATGAGTAGAGCGCATGGCGGCCAAATGCATATCCACAGTTATATCACAGGCCTTATCTATCTCAGCGACCTCCTCCGCTGATTTATAGTTTCTTTGTTTGATCACTGCTTTTACGAATTCGAGACTGTGCTTTTCTGGTATTTCGGAAGGCTTAATGCCCAAATACTCAAATAGCTTAATTTTACTGTCTCCTCTATATAATGGCAAGAAATGAATGGGTCTTCTGGCAGTTTGTGCTTTTTGAAGGTCTTGAACCAATTGAGCTGTGTTGGCTGTTTTGTTTATTCCACAGCTTGATGCTCTTTCTTTGATGCTAGGCTGATTTCCCATCCAAACGATATGATCAATGGTATAATCATCCCCATAAATGACTTCTTCTCCTGATTCCACATCGATTATGGCAGCTAAGTCTGGGTGTATCAAGCCAAAGAAATAATTGAAACTTGAATCTTGTCGATAGCGATAGGTATTGTCGGGATAATTCATGGGGCTTTCGCTATTTCCAATGAACAGTAGGATGCCTTTATCTACATCTCTTGCCAGTTGCTGGCGGCGATTTATATATGTTTCTTTTTTGAACATGTTTTATGTTTTTTACTAATCAGTTTTTGAACTTCACACAGCGATTTTTAAAGTACCATGAGTAGATATAAACGGTCTTTATCCAAGCCTAATATTTATCAAATAAAAATGAACTTTCATTATTTTAATGGTTTATGCTTAATATTATTGACTCAAATAATCATTCTTGGTTAGCAACCATCAATCTTGTGTAAATATAAAAAAACTAAAGCTCCTATATTCAAATTGAATCCTAATTAACTCAAGTTGCTACTTATCTTGCTGATTTAAAATGTTTATGGAATTGTGAAGATGTTGTGATGTTAACAAGAAAAAGAAATTTATTAACAAAACACACCTGATAATCAGTTAAGTATATGTTTTTACAAAAAAATCCCCCAAATTGTTGCTGTGAAACAAATTAATCTGGAGGATATGATTAAAAAATCGACAGCAATATACACAATAATTGATGATTTACTAATAGAAATTGAGCATAAAGAACCCAAAAACAGGCGAGTAATTGATTCTGAGATTATCACAACAGCCTTGATATCAGCACTGTATTTTGGAGGAAACCAAGAAAAAGCCATTTGCTTTATGAAGTCTACAGGACTGATTCCCAAAATGCTTTCCAAAAGCCGGTTTAATAGGCGATTGCATTTAATCAGAGAATTAATAGTCGATTTGTTTTTCCAACTCTCTGAAATGATAAAGAAGGTAAATATATCATCTGAATACATAATTGATAGTTTTCCAATCCATACATGTGATAATATGCGGATTTCCAGTTCAAAACTCATTCAAGGTGAAATCTATCGGGGAAGGAAAGCAACTATGCGTAGGTATTTTTATGGATTTAATGTACATGTTTTGGTAACAACTGACGGTATCCCAGTTGAGTACACCTTTCTGCCAGGGAGTAAACATGATTCAGAAGCCTTAAAACAAATGCCTTTTTATCTACCTGAAGGAAGTAAAATTTATGCTGATTCCGGATATACCAATTATAAGATTGAAGATATGCTTAAAGAGGCAGAGAACATAAATCTATTGGTTGCTCGAAAAAGTAACTCTAAACGAAAAAGAG